>DAMDNS010000163.1:0-6140 GCA_032083605.1 Ureibacillus sp. | reverse complement strand
GCTTCTGGATTGGTAGCCTATGACCGATTTAATGCAGAGGAGAGCCCATTTGTCATCTCGCTTGCAGAATATAATTTAGCATTTTTTCCTTATGTATTTAATGCAGGCGTCATTATAGCCGGTTTCTCTACAATGGCTGCATCTCTTTTTGCTGTAACAAGCATGTTGGTAACAATGGCAGAGGAAGGGGATGCCCCGAAGGTTTTTTCTAAAAAGGGCAAGCTTAAGGTTCTGCCATTTGCATTAGCATTAACCATTTCAGTTTTAGTTATTTCAATTGTTGTCTCAAGAATAGTTCCAGACCGAGTCTATGAATACATCACGACAGCAGCGGGATTAATGCTTATTTATAACTGGTTTTTCATTCTGATTTCATTCCCTAAGCTCATCAAAGCAACTAAATTTGATCATATGAAGCGTTTTTTTGCCATGCTGCTTATCGTACTTGCGGTTAGTGGCACACTGGTGGACAAAAACAATCGTATGGGCTTCTTTGTAAGCGTTCTTTTCATCGTATTGGTGATCATTGTCATCCTCTTTGGCTTGTACACCAAAATATACGCCAAATCCAATCAGGGAAAGCCCTGAAATGGCTGAAATCACCCCTAGAAGTCTGGCTGTAAGAATTTTTTTGAAGCTACTTGAGATAAAGGCCATTGTTACGTCCCAAATAAATAAACCAACGAAAATGGCTAAGCTATATAAGATAACATGGTCCAAATCATAGGTAGAAACTGTTTTAGCCAATACAGAACCAAAGATTCCTAACCAGAACATCATGGACAGTGGGTTGGAGATGGATAACAGGAAACCATTCAGAAAAGATTTTTTATAGGATTGTCCTTTTATCTTACTCATCTTGATGTCTTTACCTGCACTTACAATGCTATCGACGCCAGTATAAATCAAGACAAAACTACCGAAAGACCATAATAAGGTTTGCATAAATGGCGTTTCAAGAAAATGAAAAACACCCAAATAGACAATCGCCATATAAACAGCATCAGCTAACATGGCTCCTAAGCCGACGAGCCAAGCATGCCGGAAGCCACCATAGATTCCCTTTGTAATTTGTGCAGCATTAACTGGACCTATGGGCGCGGCAAGGGATATTCCTAAAAAAACGTATCGGTAGGACAACTATTAATTTTGCAAGTTAAGAGCCCTAAATACTTTTAAGGAGTAGAACCAATGTCTGTACATGTATATCAAACCTTTGAAATTAAACAGGATAAATTTAAAGAGGCAATCGAAAATTTACAGGAAATTAAAAAATATCGAAACGAAGCATATGACCATATTTTAGAGGTATTGATTCCGATTACTGGCCATGATTATACTTACGCCATTTTGGCTACATATGAAGGCTTGGCTGAAATGGAATATCAGGACAGAAAGATGTTTGATGATGAAGAATACTTAAAGCTGGTAGGGAAGCTATTCTTGGAGCATGTAGTACAAGGAACAATGGTTACGCAAATATACCGAGGCATCAACAAGAAAATGACAAGTAAAGATGAAAAGAGCAAGTGACCTGTTCAATTCCGCAAAATCTATATTTAAAAAGTACGAATAATAAACCTGCATCTACTCAAAATAAGTTGACGGAGGTGAGTCAACAATGGAAAAACGAAACTATAATAATAACAGAAAACATCAAAATCAAAACAACAACCGTGAAGAGTTTGCGGAGGAATTAGACTTCAACCGTAACCAGGAAGAATTTGCAGAAGAAGCAAACTTCAATAACCGCAACCGAAACAACAATCAGAAAAACGATAACAACTGTGAAGGCTGCTAATTGAAAAAGAAATTGAATTTACTCTGAACTAGATTGACCTAAAAAGAGCGTTTATTCCAAAAAAATGGAGTAAGCGCTCTTTTAATGCTTTATTTTGAAACTTTTATTATGCCAGTTCGTATTATTGTTATATACAAAATTTAACATTACAGGTTACAGGAAAGGTGTCCATCAAAATTGATTTCCATTAAAATTCAAGAAGCAGGCTATCAACCAAAAGAAGCAGTTATCCAAAATATTGAGTTTACAATAAAAAAAGGCGAAATTGTAGGATTGATAGGGGGGAATGGCGCAGGAAAAAGTACAACCATTCAAACGATTATGGGGACCATTCCTTATAGTCAACATATATGTGAGCTGATACCCTATGGTTATGTTCCTGAACGACCCATCCTCTATGATTATTTAACTTTAGGGGAGCATATTCATTTATTGATTCAGTCCTTGGGACAAGACCCGATTGAGCTGGAAGAAAGGGCAAGGGAATTATGTAAGGTGTTTCGGCTAGAAAACAAATTGAACGAATACCCGCATAATTTTTCAAAAGGGATGCAGCAAAAAGTCATGCTGATTTTAGCCTTTATCCCACGCTACGATTTTTACATATTGGATGAACCCTTTATGGGATTGGATCCGCAGGCTATCCGAAGACTTCTAATAATGATGGATGATTATCGAGATGAAAATGCGGCATTCCTAATATCGACCCACGCGCTAGATACTGCAGAAAGGCTATGTGATTCCTTCATATGTTTACATGAGGGGCGGATGATTAAAAGAGGTACGTTGGAAGAATTGCAGCAGGAAACGTCACAAACTTTACTAGAAATTTTTGATGAGTTAATAGAAGGTGTTGAAAATGCAACTATTTAGGAGTCGATTGAAAAGGCAGTGGAAGGTGTATTATAGATTGTTTAAAAGCATTGCTGACTGGACAATTTATTTGTATTTGATATTTCCCTTGGCTGCTTTTATTTATTACTTATTAAGAGAAACTGTGTTCAAGTTAGATTATGGCTTTTTGGAATGGCTTCATCCTGGAATCCTAATTCTTCTTATAATTTATGTAGGCATATCTCTAACCAATCGAACATTCAGTGAACCAGCGGACAAACTATTTTTAATACAGAATACGAAACAATATGCGGCATTAAAGCGCTGGTCTTTTTATTATTCATTGCTCTGTAATTTGGTTATTATGGGCATTCTGTTTTCATTGGTTTATCCATTATTTCGATATGTCCATCAATTTTCATATATACAGATGTTTCAATTCGCTATTTCCATGTTGGTCGGTTACCTTCTCGGCAAAATTGTGTTGCTGTTATTTTCAAAATGGGAACAATTTTTCATTCAATTGCTTCTTGTCTTGATATTGAGTAGTATAGTGTTCTTTGGAAATATGTGGTCAATTGTTTGCTCTTTAATAATTGGTTTACTGAGTATATTTTTATATGAAAAAATGGCAATTCAGACACATCGCTTTTTTGAAAAACAAACCAGAAATGATGTTGAAGCATTTTATCGATGGCATTCGCGAATTTTCTTTACAAACCCCGAGCTTAAGAATCTGAGAATACCTGTTCATAAAGCGAAAGCTCCTTTACTATTTAAGCAATCAAAATCTAAAAATAACGTATCCGTGTTAATCGAATTGATTTTAAAAACGATTTTTAGAAAAAAGAATTATCTATGGAATTATTTTCGTATGATTAGTATAGTGTTTCCTCTCGTTTGGGTGTTACCTTGGTGGGGAGCATATTTATTGATTATTTTCATGTATTTCGGGTTAAAAACATACATGGGGGCTGTTTTTTTAGAAATAAAGGATAATGCGATTTTTAATATTATTCATACATCCGATCAAAATTGGGCACAAGCCATTAAAAAGGTTGAAATCTATATTATTAGTTCCGTTACGTTATTCTATTTTGTCATAATAACATGTCGAATTTTCTTTCTCTAACTACTGCTTTTCGTATGCCATATAGAAAAGCCTGTCGAAAAGGGTCTATTTTACTTCAAAATAAAAAAGTTTAGCTATTTCGGGTGAACCTGTATTATACTATCGAGGTGAGCAATTTTGTAAAATGCTGTTAACTTTTTAAAAATCAAAGGGTTGAAATGGCATACATTTAGATACCAGATTACTTGAGTACTAATAAATGTACAATGCTTAGAAAATAGGCAGTTGTGCATTTTTTGTGTGTAAGAAAGCATTTTTGGCACCGAGTTCAAGTAAATTAAGAATAATTAAAGAAAGTGAGATCATCATGAATAAAAATACAAAGATTGTATTAGCAATCTTATTAGGAAATTTGTTCATTGCATTTCTAGGAATTGGCTTAATCATCCCGGTTTTGCCAACAATCATGAATGAACTAAACATTTCCGGCAAGGTTGTCGGCTATTTAACGGCAGCATTTGCATTAACTTCGCTAATCTTGTCACCAATAGCAGGGCGGTTTGCAGATAAATACGGACGAAAAATAATGATTATTTTGGGGCTAGCAACCTTTGCCATATCCGAATTACTGTTCGGTTTAGGAAAAACAGTTGAAATCTTATTCATTTCCCGCATTTTAGGCGGTGTCAGCGGTGCCTTTATCATGCCTGCTGTAATGGCCTATATTGCTGATATCACAACGCTGGAAACTCGACCAAAAGCGCTCGGATATATGTCGGCTGCAATAAGTACCGGATTTATTATTGGTCCTGGAGTAGGGGGTTTTTTAGCGGAAATCGGTACACGTGTCCCATTCTATTCCGCAGCTGTGTTAGGTGCTATTGCTACTATCCTGTCAATCATTTTCCTGACAGAACCTGAACGAAGTGAGCAGCCGGAAGTAGTGGAAAATAAAGATTCAAAATCTCCATTAAAGAAGATTTTAATCCCAATGTTTTTGATTGCCTTTTTAATTCTATTTATTTCTTCTTTTGGCCTGGCTGTCGTAGAATCGTTTATAAGCTTATATACTGACCATAAATTTGGTTTCTCGCCAAAAGATATAGCAATCGTCATTACTGTATCAGCCCTAATTGGTGCGTTGTCCCAAGTGCTGCTATTTGACAAAATGACGCAGTGGTGGGGCGAAATCCAATTAATACGTATATGTCTATTGATATCAGGAATATTCGTATTCGCTTTAACAACCGTATCCAGCTATCTCATGATTATTGTCGTAATAACGATGTGCTTTGTTGGATTCGATTTAATCCGTCCGGCAGCAACCTCATATTTATCGAAAATAGCTGGAAATGATCAAGGCTTTGTGGGGGGAATGAATTCCATGTTTACATCACTAGCCAATGCCATTGGACCAATTTTAGGTGGGATCTTGTTCGATATCGACGTAGACTATCCATACTATTTGGCAACAGTATTCTTAGCCGTGGCTTTAGGAATTGCGTTAGGCTGGAAAAAGCCAGCATTAGCTAAACCTATAGTTGATAGTGTGAATGTGAATGAATAGTTTTTAAGCACAAGTTTTGAAATTCCAATAATTTCATTGGTATAATAAAGAATAGTGATTAAAATGAAAGAGGTAGATAAATATGAACGCTTATGATGAATATATGAAAGGCATTGTTCAACCAATGCGCCAAGAATTAGTAGATGCTGGATTTACTGAGTTAACTACTCCAGACAATGTAAATGAATTTATGGCTTCTGCAAAAGGGGTTTCTTTAGTAGTAATTAACTCGGTGTGTGGTTGTGCTGCAGGTTTAGCACGTCCTGCAGTTCGAAATGCAATTGCAGAAGTGAAACCAGATCATCTGGTTACTGTTTTTGCAGGTCAGGATCGTGAAGCAACTGCTGCTATGCGTGGATTCTTTGAAGAAGTTCCAGCCAGCTCACCATCAATTGCCGTTTTAAGAGATGGTCAATTAGAATACTTCATTCCACGTGACCAAATCGAAGGCTACCCAGTAGAGCAAATTACCGAGCATTTATCTGGTGTTTTAAAACAGGCATGCGGACAGTAACACTTGTAACAACTGCTGGTCGACCTGATGACCAATCCATGTCACTAGCACAAAAGGCATGTGAAGAGCTAAAAATTAGTTTTGAACCACGCAATAAAAGGTCCGTAGCTAAAATCGGCGAGTTATTTGATGCAAATGTCATTGTTGCTGGCAAAAATCGCTACGAATACTATCCGAAAGGTGCAATTGCACCTTTCTTTTTTCATCCCAATTCGGCTGCATTTCGCTTAAAGCGGGTAGCAAGGGGAGAAGAAGACCCATTTTTGGAGGCGTGTAAGCTGGCGGAAGGTGATTCCGTACTGGATTGCACTCTAGGAATGGGTGCAGATGCAATGCTAGCCGCATTTCGCGT
>DAMDNS010000162.1:0-6149 GCA_032083605.1 Ureibacillus sp. | reverse complement strand
TAAATTTGAGTAGATATGAGAAGTCTTAACTTTTAAATCTTTGTGCAACAAAGCCTTAACAAACTAGAATTTATTCTTCTATTTGAAAGGATTCTTAAAATACTCTTTTAATATGGAAATAATTAATAGTGTACTGATTAAACCTAGAAATACTATAAGAACCCACAACATACAATCCAAAGAATATCAAACATTACTGATACAAAAATAATAATATTTTTTTGTCTATTAAGTAACTGAAATTTAGTTTTTTTTACAAGTTAAGTGTTTTATTAAGTTATAATTAAAAGTAAATTTTTCCCAACTAGTATAAAGTTTAAGATTATAGGTTATTGAATTGTTTCTTATGCAAAAAAAAGTCAAGAATCTTTATTTAAGAAAAGGTGAACACTCATTTGTTCTGCAATCACAGTTTATTTTTAAAGCTAAGCAGCAAAAATGGACTAGTGAAGATATCCAAAAAATTATAGAAAAGACCTTATATCAAGATAAATATAGGGTATATGCAATTTTGAGAGAGTATTCTAGCCAGAATTACGGGTAAATTTGACTTGAAAAAGAGAAGGACTAAAGTCTTTTAGAAGGATATATCTTGGATCCTGAATAAGATTTTTACTATTAAAGGAGTAAAGTTTAGCCTCGATATAAGTTTAAGCTATTATTTTTACAATAATATTCCATATATCAATACCTAATTTAACTTTAGTTCCTATCGCCAACCCTGTATGGTGTCCGTTCAGAAACACTCTATCTAGGCTAATATGTATAGTTTTTCTAGATCAATTAATTGAAACGAATCTCAAAGAGGGGAATAAATACAGTAAATTATTGATTGGATATAAATTATTTTCTGATTTGATGAATGATCCTATATTTTATACAGAAGTGTCTAATTCAGCTCTGAGCGCTACGAAAAGAAAATATAAGCAACTAAAAATTAAAATCACCACACATCAATATCAGCTTCATTTTGAATAAATCAATAAAACGAAAGTTCTCAGCTCTCTTCGTATATGAAAAAGTCACAATTTATGGCCTTTCTCATATCTATTTAGCATAAAATCTCTTATGCGAATCTGGAAAGATTAAGTTATTTCGTAATATTTTATCCAATAAGCATTGTCGAAAATATCAGTGTAATAGCTTGACTTCTTACAATGTGAAAAATAGTCACAGCATAAATCTCTAATAATCTCAATTTCCTCTAGGCTATCAGCAGCATTGACTAAAAATATAAACTTGTCCAAGTTAACAAGTAATTTACTACTATTTTTCAAAGGTTTATTATTAGACATTGAATCCTATGTGTTTTCCTGTTGGAAGCTCTACATCTATACGAAGTTTTCCGCCCATTGCTTCGACATACTTTTTCATCGTTGAAATTTTAAGATCATGACCACGATTTTCGATTGCTGACAATGAAGGCTGTTTGATTCCAAGGGTTGCAGCCAGTTCTTTTTGAGAAATCTCTAACTCTTCACGAATAAGGTGAAGCTGAGTTTCCAACAATAATTCATCCGCCATTTGTTGAATACGAGCTTGACTCTCTGGAGAGCGATTAGCCAATAATTCTTGTAGGGTCTTAGCCATTAGATTGATCTCCTAAAGTTGAAAGATGAATTTCGTATTGCTGATCGGCAATATCTAACATCTCTTTATAAAAACGCTTTTTACCGCCTTTATCACCGATACACAGCACAATAGCTTGTCGTAAAGGATCAAACGCGAAAAAGGCTCTCAGTGGTTTACCTCGATGCTGAACACGTAGCTCTTTCATATTGGTAAATTTGGAGTCATAGACGGTATCTACTAAAGGACGACCTAAACTTGGTCCCTGTTGCTGTAGAACGACCAACGCTGCGAGTACTTTCTCTTGTGTAGATTGATCTTGCTGTGCAAGCCATTCGTTAAACAGATCCGTTGTAATGACTGTCCACATATTACAACCATAATATAGATTACAATCTATATTTTATGCTTAATTGAATTATTATTCAAATGACAATAAAAAATCCCGACGTCATGTCGGGATTTTTCGGTGTGGAGCGCATAGGTAGGGCTGACTACCTAATGGTCATGGTGTCTGACTGATTATTCTTGTTTTAAGTCATTGAACATCCTGTTCATATAGATCGATCATAGGGACTTCACTGGTGCTTGGATACAAACAATTTCGTAAAATGCTGTAAGCCAAAGCGTACAAAAAATCATCAAAAATTATCCCAAAGCTTATCCGCAAGAAATAGGGATAAATTCAGAAATGGAAGCCTTAAGGAATCGGAAGGAAATTACGATTTGATCGCTTTTTAATCAATTTTATTGGCAAAATATATCAAAACTGCTCATAAAAAAGCCGACTTGTTTCCAAGTCGGCTTTTCGACATCGTCGAGCAAATTATTTATAGCATAAGTTTTTGATTTTTATATGTTTCAATTTGTTCTGTTATTCCTAAGTAGAAATGTCCTACCTTAAAACCAAATAGAAATGTCCTATACCGACATTTCCAAGTCAAGCACAGGATTCAGATTTCGTTCTTTGATTACTGTTTTCTGTGCACGTCTGCTTGGCATCTTTTGAGAACGATTGCGTTTATTTTGTTGTTCTAGTTCTTCATGCTGCTGTTGAATATGGGCTAATACAGAACCCAAACGTTTATTTTCAACAATCTCTCGCTGGTTGAGCTGACTTAATTTATCGAAGATGCTGTAATTGATTTTTCTTCCCTGATATTCAATCGCGACTGTACTATTCGGGTATTCCAGAAACTCAAGATACTTGCCAATCAATCTTTGGTTTTCTTCCGTGTTTTCCAAGAGATATACGCACTTATCATAAGTGATCGTCAGGCTATTCGTGACTCTGCGGGGTTCACGCCAGGTAAAAATATCATCTAATTCTTCGGCTGTTTCAGTGACAGTCCGGTGTAGATCCTTGGGATTAAAGGCCATCTTGGCAAACTTCTGATTGAACTGCTCAATGAAGCAGGGTAGCCAGGCATTGGCTTCGGCAATCGAACTGATGCCTTCCAGACGCATTTCTTTGATCAGACGGTCCTGAAGCGTTCTATTGGCTCGTTCTACACGGCCTTTGGCCTGTGGTGAATTAGCGAAGATAATATCGATATTCAGGGTGCTGAGTACGCGCCCAAACTGGGTAATCTTGGTGTCTTTCTTACTGCTTTGATTCACCCTGAAGACTGAATGTTTATCGCTGTAGAAGGCTAAAGGCTTACCATGCTGCTCAACATACAAACGTGTTGAAATCATATAGTCAAAGGTTGATTCTGACTTACAGAAGCGTAAATGCTGTAATTTGCCTGTGGCATCATCGATAAATACCAGCAGACAGCATTTAGGGGCTCGACCTTCAAACCAGTCATGGTGTGAGCCATCGATTTGGATCAGTTCACCATAACAGTCCCGGTTATAACGAGGCTGATACGGGCGTTTCAGACGCTTGGCACGAGGAGTCCATAAATCGGCTGCAATCATCCAGGAACGCAGTGTTTCCACTGAAATATCAAAGCCATGAACGGTGGTGAGCTTTTCATGCGCTAAAGTGGGTCCGAAACCATGCAGTTGATCAGAAACAATATTGAGGCACTTGAGTCTGAGCTCTTCAGGAAGCCTGGAATTGCTGATTTGACCACGACCGGCATGGGCTAATGCAGCTGGGCCTTGAGCTTTGTATTTTTGCAATAAACGCCTGATCTGACGCTCTGAAATATGAAGTAGCTGAGCAGCTTGGGACTGGGTTATGCGTTGATCACAGATTTCCTGCAAGACCGACAATCATTTAAGTTCTTTATCCGACATAGACACCAACATATCAAACCGTCCGCTAAGGAAATTGCAAAAGTGCATATTCTAAAAGCGGACATTTTTACTTTGGAGAAACCGGACATTTCTATTTTGGGCTTACAAACGATATTTCGTATAATAGAGATTATGTTAAATAGGAAGTACTTATGGGAAGATTAGCTTGTCTTTTTTAGTTTTATGTATGTTTTAAAAAGTAGTATATTTTTTATAAACAATCTCACAATTACTGAGTTTGTATTTGTTCACGCAATCCTCCATTCCAATCACTTCGGCATTTTTTTCAGAATAAGAGTTTGATTGGAAAAACGTTTTCTAACCATTTAAACCATATCTAAGATTCAGTTGGAATGTACCGTCTGGAAGTTGTCCTTTGGTAATCACTGTACCAGGCTCTTTGTCTTTTGTGTATCCAGAAACACTAGAAATAAGCTCGGAGCATCTTCTTTGGTTCTCATTTATTTGTTTGCACTCTTTTGCTGCCGAGCGCATAGCTAGTTCACGAGATGTGGCTGTATAGATCGAAAATATGCCATTTTTCGGGTCGTAAGCAACACCAGCATACCAATATTGTGGCTTATAACTACTGCTATTTCCCCCCCAACCGCATACACTACCATCAACTGTCTGACAGTAACCTTGGCTAGGGTTTGCTTGAACTAGTGGACTAAGACTGAGCAATCCAATTACACTTAAAGAAGCAAAAATATAATACTTCATCTTCATTCCCTAAATTATTGTATTTTAATTAAAAAAATATGTGTAAATTACTTAATCAACCCGAATAGCAGATAAGAAATTTCATTAAAAAATAGGAGGTTGAAAGCCAGTAGTTGAATTACCAAACTAAACCTTAAGCTATAGTCCTCATGTCTAATAATACCGAATTATTCTGTGTAGTTGATAGCTTTTTTCTTAAATTTGCAGCAACTTATTGGAAATTCCTAAAACAAAGCCCCGGCTATCCAAGAACCCGATAGGGACAACTTAAAGCTAATAATAGCCTTAAGTGGAAACGTACATATGCGATGGTACTAAATAAATTTACAGAATTTGAACCTAATCATTTCTTATTACACTCTTAAGCTTTCAATCACCAACTTTAAAGCTGAAGATTGTTGTCTACGATGGGGATAGTAAAGATGATAGCCTGAAAACTGGATACTAAATTCTTCCAAGACTTGGACTAATTCACCTTGCTGGATTTCCTTTTCCACCATATCCTTTGGAATATAGGCTAATCCCATACCTGATTTGACTGCCTTAACAATATCGAAGCTCTCATTAAACACCCATTTAGCATTTATCTTAACTTTAAATTCCTGATCATCTTTTTCAAATTCCCATGCATAAATCCCCCCCTGAGTCATTAACCTGAATCCAATACAGGGATATTGATCTAAATCTCTTGGAGTATCAGGGATACCATAACGTTGAAAATAATCAGGTGTTGCCACAACTGCCATTTGTATATCATCGCCAATTCTCACAGCGACCATACCATCAGCGACTCGGCTACCAAATCTGACCCCTGCATCAAACTGCTCTGCAACAATATCAACCATGCCACTATTGGCGCTAAACTCCACTTCGAAATCAGGATAAAGGTGGGCAATTTTTGCCAATTTTGGAATTAGGATATGTTGTATTGCATGACTACTAGCATTGATTTTTATCTTGCCTGCTGGTGTATCCCTAAAGGTATTGAGTAGAGTCAGTTCATTGTCAATTTGGTCAAAACTGACACTAATCGTTTGTCTTAGCCGTTCACCTGCTTCGGTAGGTGATACGCTACGAGTAGTACGATTCAGTAATAATATTCCTAGACGTTCTTCCAGACCACGAATGCTATGGCTCAAGGCAGATTGTGAAACCCCAAGTTTACCTGCTGCTTTGGTAAAACTACCTTCTCTTGTCACCATGAGAAAAGCATGTAAATCATTATAATTTTCTCTGCTAATCAAGGTATTCACTCCTATCAGTGATTAACTGTTTTATCTGGATCATGATCTGTTATTAATGAAGTATATTCATAACTCTATTCTATTTTAAGACCTTATTCTTCTTTTTTATTATTTCTATACTGATAAAGATCTAAATTACTGGATAGATTTTAATGAAAAAGGTCATCGTGATTGGTGCAAGTGGTCATACATCCCAACAGATTATTCCTAGACTACTTGAGCAAGCTGATGTACGGCTCACGCTATTCTCTCGTAATATCAAAAAATTGAAAGCATTAGAAGATAAACGTGTACGTTTGATTGAAGGTAATGCAAATAATTTAGAGAGCTTAACAGATGCAATCCAAGATCAAGATATTGTCATTA
>DAMDNS010000161.1:0-6210 GCA_032083605.1 Ureibacillus sp. | reverse complement strand
AAAAATAAGTGAATACTTATCAATCAAAGGAGATATTTGGTAGAATATAATTATGTTAACCTTGTAAGAATTAAAGTTAACCTATTCTCTATTAAACAAAGTAAAGGAGAGCGAAGTAATATGATAAATTTACGTGGACATCATCTATTTTGCCTTTTAGGCTATCGTGGAATGGGCTATTCTCCTGAATATGTAGAAAATATGACCCGAATCCACCAAATGTTAAGAAACAATCCAGATACTTTGATAAATATTGTTAAGGGACCAGATCATTTATGTGAGAAATTCCCCGTTACAGGAGAGTACCATTGCGAAAACCCGTCTATTTATAATAGAGATGCAGAGATATTAAAAAAAATGAACCTTCAAATAGGTCAGATTCTTAAATGGGCAGACATTGAATCTCGCATTCGGAAGCATATTGCCTCTTCCGACATTCAAGTCGTATGTGAAACCTGTACATGGCGCTCCTACGGGGTATGCGAGGAGGGAATTCAAGAAATTCATCAAGGAAAGGGACTGAAGCAAATTCTCTAGATTTTCCTCTTTCCTTGCTACACAACTATTCATTCAAGTAGAGAATTTAAGCTATATCGAATAAAATTCATTCTCCAGATAATTGAGTTGGTCTTTTTTATGGATCAGCTCTTTTCCATTAGCGTTACCCCATCTAGCCGTTTCAGTCATCTTGAAATGCTGCTAACTATCCTTCTTAGTCTGTAACCAGCATCCAATTTTTCATATCCCCTAACTCAAATAAAAATTCGTGGGGAAATCCTTATTATTTCCTCTTTTTCCATACTTTCTTACTGCTTCTTTTTTCTAAAAACCATTACATCTGCTCAAGTGACTCTTTTAAACTCGCATATCTTGTAGATGAGTTACTAGATTGGAGGTGAATATGGTGAAAAAACTAGGACAAATATTTCTAGTACTTCTTTTTGTCGGTACTCTATCATTTGCAAATCATGCTTTTGCAATTGAACCCGAAAGCTCAAGCGAAATCGAAGGAATAGACGTTAGTAGATATCAGGAAGATATCGATTGGGAGGCTGTAGCGAATGCCGGAATGGAAGTCGCGATTATCAAATCCAGTGAAGGTGTCGACTATACGGATCCAAACTTTGAAGTCAATTATGAAGGCGCAAAGGCGGCCGGTTTAAAAGTTGGTTTTTATCACTTTTTAACCGCTACTACTGTTGAACAGGCTCTTGAAGAGGCAAACTTTTTCGCATCCATAATTAGCAGCAAAGAAATAGACGTCAAACCGGTAATGGATTTTGAACAATTTGACGGCTTGTCTGGAGATGAGGTAAATGCCATCGCTTTAGCCTTTGCAGAAGAGGTTGAAAGTCTAACTGGATATCCTGTCATGGTCTATAGTAATGCGGACAATGCAACGAATCTTTTCGACGAATCCCTAACGAAATATTCCCTATGGCTAGCACAATTTGATGGAAACCAACCTTCTAATGATGTGATTTGGGAGACGTGGGCAGGCTGGCAATATACGGACACAGGCTCTGTTGATGGCATTAACGGAGATGTCGACTTAAATATATTTAACGACGGGATCTTTATAGAGAACACTGCAACTGAGGAAGAACCTGTTGAACAACCGGAAGAACAGCCTTCTGAGAATACTACTCCACCAGAATCAGATAATGGGGAGACACCATCTACCTATGTAATCAATTGGGGAGACACACTGTGGTCACTGTCCAAGAAATTTGGCACGACAGTAGAAGCGCTTGCTTCAACAAACAATATCGAAAATCCAGATTTGATCTATGCTGGCGATACACTGAAAATACCACAATAATTAATTTGAGGGTTAATCGATTTGATTAACCCTCTTATATTTTAGGCAGCTCCTCAACCTAGGCTTCATTTAATTCCATTGCAGCAAGAATGAGAGTTGAAAAAACTTCAGGCTGCAAATCTTCCTTCTTTTTTAGCGTAATGTATCTCATAGTTTTCCCGGCTCCTTCCAAGATATCCTTACCCGCTCCCTCCTGTAGCTGACCACCTTTATGAAAGCCAAGCTTTACATGCTTCTTGGCAGTTTGCAAATAACAAACCAATCCTTTATAAGAGTAATTTGGCATGGACCATTTATATTCCTCCACTAACTTTGGTGAGGCTTCTAGTATAATATTTCTTAAAGCGACAGTAATTTCTCCAATTTCTTCTGGCAACTGCTCTATATATTGATCAACCTCTACAAGCTTTCTTTCTTCATGACCCATACAAACTCTCCTTTAACTATGTAGTTTCCCTTAATTATCTACTATAAATAGCTTTTTCTACAACAAAGGAGCCATCTCCTTTTACTGAAGATAGCTCCTTCCCCAATTTAAATCAACGGATAATATTGCTCATAGCGTGGGTGAATGTAATATGGCGGTCTTGGTCCTATTTTAGGAACCTGTATACTCATCGATTGATACGTCATCGTTTCTTTTTCCTTTGACTGATTGATCAATAAATATTTGACTTCCCGATTGTAATAATAGTCCATGCTTCAAATCCCCCTATTACACGATTTTCCCTATATTATTCAACCAATAGAATATGTGTCCGTCATGGCATGATGCACACCCATCTTACAATTTGCATATGGTAGGCTGAAAATCGTTTTTTAGGAGGTTGAAAAACGTTGTCTAAGGAGCAGAACCATCAGAATTACCCGATGTACCCCAATTACGGCAAAATTACTCAGTATGAGGAGGTCGCCCTTACAGTCCCTGAACAACGTCAATACCAGCACCCAGGACTGGAACGTTTAATGGTACCAAGACCAATTATAGAAAATCCCAATTATAAAGGAAGCGACAAGCTTAAAGGGAAAGTCGCACTTATAACGGGTGGCGATAGTGGAATGGGTGCTGCTGCAGCAATTGCATTTGCAAAAGAAGGGGCAGATGTCGCCATTGCTTATCTAGATGAACATGAGGATGCCACGCGAACAAAAAATAGAATTGAAGAGCTTGGACAGCGTTGTCTCCTATTGCCAGGTGACTTAAGAGAAAAGCACCAATGTGTCCATATCGTAGAAAAGACAGTGGAAACTTTAGGAAATCTTGATGTTCTATGCAACCATGTTGGCGTCCAATTCCAGCAATTAGACTTAACCGATATTACGGATGAACAATTCGATAATACCTTTAAAGTAAATATTTACTCCCACTTTTACACAACGCGTGCTGCGCTCAACTATTTAAAAGCCGGAAGCTCCATTATTAATACAGCATCCGTTGTTGCCTATGACGGCAATGAACAATTAATGGACTATACAGCAACTAAGGCTGCCAATGTTGGATTTACTCGAGCGTTGGCTAAAAATTTAGTACGGAAAGGGATTCGTGTAAATGCGATTGCACCAGGGAAATTCTGGACCCCACTTATCCCTGCAAGCTTTTCCGCAGACCAAGTTCCACTTGCAGGTAACCCGATGGATCGCCAAGGGCAACCCTTTGAGATTGCACCAGCTTTTGTTTATCTTGCTTCTGATGATTCCAGGTTTGTAACAGGGCAAGTTCTCCATGTCAATGGAGGGCAGATTTTTGGATGATGATTTTAGCTTTGCAAGAATCCATAGTCTTGCGAAGCTTTTTCTTTATCCCCCTCTTCTCATAACATCGGCAATAGTATAAATCGCATTTCAAGAGGGTATCCTTTTTAAAGGAAAACCAGGAGGTGCACTTCGCATGTTCGAAAAGAAATTAGCCCCTCATGAAACAATGGAATTTCATGAGGTCATTAACTTTATGACGACTAGCTTACTGAAATCAAAGCTAAGTCAAGGTGTTGTCTTTGATGATGATTTAAGAGCCCTATTAGATAAGAGTGTGAAATTATCTACACCAGCGCTGCAAGCTATGATCAAGCTCTATGCTAAATCGGAATTAGAATACTAGGAGGAAACTCATATGGAAGACTATTTAGATCCCATTAATTCAGTTGGCATGCCTGAACTTACGGATTCCGGCGTGGCACTCGAGTTTTTACTAACAACAAAAACAGGAATTCGAAATCTTTCAATTGCCTTAACAGAAACAGCTTCCCCTGCCCTTCAAAAAATCATGAGAACCCAGCTGGATGTCATGATTGACTTATATTTTGAAATATCTGAGTTGATGTTAAAAAAAGAATGGTTAAAGCCGTACGATCTTGAGGGTCAAAAAGAGCTCGATATCAAATCTGCTGAAAATGCCATCAGTATTGCACAGTTGGATCTTTTCCCTAAAAGCATGAATCGAAAAGGATTGTTCCCTACTCCACCGAAAAAATAAATGAAAAAGAGGGATTTTGAATAATGAAAGCTGTTACTTATCAAGGAATTAAAAACGTCGAGGTAAAGGAAGTTAAAGACCCAACGGTTCAAAAAAACGATGATATCATTGTCCGTTTGACAACTACTGCTATTTGCGGCTCGGACTTGCATTTATTGCACGGAATGATTCCGAATCTTGGCGAAAACTATGTAATCGGCCATGAACCAATGGGCATCGTGGAAGAGGTCGGTAAGGGCGTTACAAAAGTAAAAAAAGGCGACCGGGTTGTCATACCTTTCAATATTGCTTGCGGAGAATGCTGGTACTGCAATCACAACTTGGAAAGCCAATGTGATAATTCCAATGATAATGGCGAAATGGGGGCCTACTTCGGTTACTCTGACACAACGGGCGGTTTTCCGGGAGGACAAGCAGAGTATATGCGGGTTCCTTATGGCAATTTTATCCCCTTTAAAATTCCGGAAAAATCCGAGGTGCCGGATGAAAGCCTGGTGCTTCTTGCAGATGCAGCGACAACAGCTTTCTGGAGTGTAGATAACGCGGGAGTTAAAAAAGGTGATACTGTCGTTATTCTCGGCTGCGGACCGATTGGATTATTGGCACAAAAATTCGCTTGGTTAAAAGGGGCAGAAAGAGTCATCGCAGTTGACTACGTAGGGTATCGTTTGAAGCATGCCAAGAAAACAAATAATGTAGAAATCGTCAACTTCGAAGACCATGAAAATTGCGGAGAGTATTTAAAAGAGATGACTAAGGGTGGTGCTGACGTCGTTATTGACTGTGTGGGGATGAGCGGAAAAATGACGCCCCTGGAATTTCTTGCGAGTGGCTTGAAACTGCAAAGTGGTGCAATGGGCGCGATTATTACAGCCAGCCAAGCTGTCCGAAAAGGCGGCACAATCCAAATCACCGGAGTGTACGGCGGTCGCTACAATGCCTTCCCACTCGGCGATATTTTTCAGCGCAATGTGGCAATTCGCACCGGACAAGCCCCTGTTGTACACATCATGCCTCATGTATACAACCTGATGGAAGAAGGAAAAATCAATGCCGGCGATATTGTTACTCACGTCCTGCCTCTTTCTAAAGCAAAACACGGCTATGAAGTATTTGATACCAAACAAGATGGCTGCATTAAAGTTGTTTTAAAACCTTAATAAGGCGCTCGTTTTTTTGGGTTTTGGAAGGTGCTTTTGGATTTTGTTCAGAAGTGCCTTTCTTTGGTATATGGTCGATTTACCGGTCCAAATACTATTCACCCCGCATGTAGCCAATGACTTCATTTTTCTTTGGGTCAATAAGAATAGGTTGCGGGCAAACAACCGCATCCTCTCTACATTCAAAAGTAACTTCAACTACTTCCTTCCCTAGGTAGCTTTCAGCAAGATACTCATAATTTTCATCTGCTATCACCTTTTCTATTTTAGCCGTTGTCCAATCTTCCGCTGCTGTCTCTTGCCAACCTTTTTCTTTTAAAAACTCCCACGAGACTCTTTTTTCGTTTTCATACTCATGCTTTGCTTGCATCTGAAATTCATTTTGTGCACAACCTGCCAGAAATAATATAAAAATAAAGCATAGATTTCCTTTTTTCATCAGCTCCCCACCTCACTTTTATTGCTAATACTTTCTCAATAATACTAAATAAGTCCATATCAAATACATAAATGACAATCTTACCAAGAATATTGCATTGAGCAAAAAGATGAAAGCCGCTATGATAAACCTAAGTTAATAATTTGAACGGTTATTAACTTAGCCATTCACCTAGCAATAGGTGATCCATATGAGTACAGTTATTTTTGCCCAACCATTTTCGTTAATGGTTGGGATTTTTTG
This sequence comes from Ureibacillus sp., assembly GCA_032083605.1. Taxonomy (GTDB): domain Bacteria; phylum Bacillota; class Bacilli; order Bacillales_A; family Planococcaceae; genus Ureibacillus. Next base: position 73 of record DAMDNS010000161.1, on the reverse strand, counting down.
TTTTAGGGGAGTTGGTGAAAGAAGAAAAAGGATGCTGTGAGTTTATTTACTTGATGATAAGCGTTTTGGAATG
>DAMDNS010000160.1:0-6225 GCA_032083605.1 Ureibacillus sp. | reverse complement strand
TTTAAAATTTTTCTTTCCAACCACAAAAAAGACTGCCCCCAATGACTTTAAAGGGCAGTCTTTTCTTTTTTTTAGTTATTTCGCTCGAGGGTAGAATTTTTCATCCCATACATAATATTGACTAGCTGCATTATCTGTCATATTGTAAAAATCAAGACTTACTTGATCTTTGAATCGCGCTCCCATATCATCGCTGGTTGCATCAATATGTCGCCAGCCTTCCTCTGTCTTAACTAAGTTCCACGCATGTGCAACATCGTCTTCTGAATCGATGATATATCCAACAACATAATAGCTCTCTATCCCCGCTTTTTCTAATAGCATCTGTATCGCAATTGCATAGGATTGGCAAACTCCTTCACCCATTACAAAGAACCCGTATGGCGAATGATGTCGAGCATATCCACCATCCACATACTCGATTTGTTCAATTACCGCACGATGGATAGTGGCAATTTTCTCATTGACGCTTTCCCCCTCTAAGTCAAGAGCAGCATAAAACTCTTCCATTAATGGCATAATCGTGGCCATCTCAATATTATTTGTCGTATAGATCACATCAAAATGAAGGAAATAACCACCTTCCTCGTATTCCGCCATCCCATATTGCAAATCAAGCACAGTTCCTAAAATCATCGAATTACTATAATAGGCATCGGCCAAGATTTGTTCAAAATCATCTAAGTCATCACCCGTATAATGTATTAGAAAGCTATGATCATAATCCAATAGTGCAGACTTGATTGTTTCCTTTAAAGTTGTTTTATCGATAGCCTTCATAAGGGTACCGTAAGTATTTTGAATATATCTATCATCCTCAAACAATTCTAATATCGGCTTCCCCTCTGAGCCGCTTGCCAACAGATGAATAGGAATATCAATTGATTGTGCAACCATGTTAAACCATTCATAATTATCTATTTCAAGATTATCATTCGATTCCACCGTTACAAAAGGGGCTATCCTGTTTATGTCTTCTGCAAATGCCACAACCATTAAAGCAAGTAGGACATTGATGAGTTTTATAAATTTAACGGCTAACAATCAACTCCCCCTTTCATAATATTCGAATTAATTCATCTCTTATTTTAATAATAGATGAATATAGTAAAGCTCGCACTAACCAAATTTAGCCATTTTAAAAATGCAAAAACGCTCTATCTTTCAGAGCGTTTTACAGATCTTATTAAATTATCTTTTAACCAAATAATGCAGTTCAACAAATTGATTAAATTTCCTCGTTCCTTTTAATACAAGATCTAACTGATAATCCCCCTCTTTAAATAACGGAATCCCTTTACCAAGAAGAGTAGGTGCGATGGTTATGATGAATTCATCAATTAGTTGTTCTTTTATAAAGTAATAAAGCAGTTCTCCCCCACCAACAATCCAAATGCTTTTTCCATCTTGGCTTTGAAGATGTTCAACAAATTCACTTACATCTTCATTCACAAATTTTACATCCTCTGTATCCTCATGGTATGTCCTTGTAAATACATAGCATTCTTTATTTTTATATGGAAACTCCTCAAGATCCTGCTCCATCAGCCAATCGTAAGTTCGTTTCCCCATTACGACGGTATCCACCGTTTCATAAAACTCTGAATAGCCATTATCCCCTTCACCTTCTACATTAAATAACCATTCAAGAGAATCAGCTTTTGTCGCAATGTATCCATCTAAACTCGTTGCAATAAATACTACTAGTTTTCGTTTTTTAATCATCACTTTCTCCTATCAACTACGTTTCGCTACTACCTTAACATATATGATTATGCTTTGCCTCAATTAACATCATTTCATAAAAAAATGAAGCAAGACTAATTTAGCTAATATAAAAAGGATAGAATAGCTTGCCCTTGCCAAGACAACTATTCTATCCCGATTCAATTATTTGCTAAAAACCTATTTAGATACACTAAACATCAGCTCTTTTTTCTTTTTGTTTCTCCATAAATAAGATAACAGTGATGACTATGACAACAGATACCGCAATTTTGATGAAACTCGGAAGCGGCGAGTAAAATACAAGCATTCCTACACCTATGGCAATTGCTCCATATAACGGATTTTTATAGGCAAACTGTCCAAGTACCGAACCGAATATTGCAGGAGTAATAAAAGTAAAAGCACTCTCTACTGCTGGAGGTATCAGGGATAGAATATAAGTACCCCCAAGGATGCTGATTACAATTACTACGATATTTGTGATAGACGCTACAGCTATTCCAAATACACCAGCAATTTCCGCTTTCCGAGAACCAGGCTCTGCATTAATGGCTTTCTGTGCTGCCGAAGAACATGGAAGACACATATTCGCAATATTTCCAGTTAAAAAAGCTAAATACGTACCTCCAACACCTAAAGTAGCATAGTACGTGATCGGTTCTAATACCCAAAACACACCTACAAAGCTAGCATATCCCGCAAGTCCCGTGAGAATGGCATTCCATCCCGGATGTGCATCCAGTACAATCGAGAGATATAATGGCGGGATAAAACATACGGCAATCAATAGCCATAATGTAAAACGTCCCCAAAAATGCGCTTGAGAATGAAAGGTCTGCATGGCATCATTTCCACTTGACATCACCCTTGTATTTACACTATCTTTTCTTACATTTTCAGAAATGACATTCATTTATTACCCCTCCTTCGATTAGTTTTTTAAATCGATACAAAATAGCCACTTACCATACCAATTACCATCGCGATGCCCATGGCCCATTCTTTGATCCAGGGCTTATTTATCTTTTCAGCAAAAATCATGATAGAAACCATGACAATTAAGGCTACAGCACCTGCTGTAAGATGACTAAAGCTGGCACTCATCTTTTCACTGGCTAAATATCCAAAAGCGCCAAGCATTGCAGCCAAAGAAACTGCGGTCATTATTTTCGGATTCTTCTTTTCTATTTTCTTCTGTGATTTTCCTAACGTTTTTGTAAATAGAGCTGTAAAAATCAGCCATCCCATACCACCGATACACATTGTCCAAACAATCGTTGTAAAGGCTTCAAGTGTGAAGTCATCTGCACCTAATGCCGTACCGTAAGCACTTGCTCCAATCTCAGCCGCTCCAAGTTCCGTTGCCGCAGAACCGATAATTCCAATCCTCATTAAAGTTATCGGGGAACCCAGTAAAGCAATCAGAGAAACAAGTACGATTACTATACCGAATGATGGTCCAATCGAACTGACAAAACCAGTTCGGATAGCAGTTTTGACTTCCTTGTTTGTCATCCCTACTTCCGGCGCAGATTTCCAAGCAATTTTCATAAATATAATTGCTTGAAATATAACTATACCTACTACAATAATGGAAATAATCCAAAACGGTGCACTGTTAGCAATTTTTAGAACTCCCTCCAACGCTTTCATCCCCCTCTACCGATAGACTCTTCATCACACTATAGAATAAATAGTTAAATAGAACTTTCTTCAAACTCCTTAATAACTTTTTCCTGGGCTAAATAATTCAAAACTGTAGCAATAAATAGCTTTCCAATATAAAGCATCACTTCTTCTTGAACATCAAATTTTGGGTGATGATGTGGAAAAATATCCTTTTCGGATTCCATTGCTCCACCAACCCAGACAAAAGTACCAGGTTTTTCCTTTAGGTAATACGCAAAGTCTTCCATTCCCATCTGAGCAGGAATTTCTTTTACTTGATCTTCACCAAATATTTGTTTTGCCACTTCTTCCATACGTTTCTTCTCTACTGGGTGATTAACCACAGCTGGATATCCGCGAACATAATCAACTTTTGCCTGCGCACCCATCCCTTCGCAGGTAGATATAGCTAATTGTTTAATCGAATTTTCCACCATGTCCCGAACATCACTGTCAAATGTTCGTACTGTACCACGAATCGTTACCTTATGCGGTATGACATTAAAACTCTTCCCACTGTCCAGTGAAGCAACTGTAACAACAGCAGATTTCAGCGGATCTACTTGACGGCTAACAATTTGCTGTAAGTTTAAAATTAATTGGCTTGCAATAACTAAAGGATCAATAGCTAAATGTGGATTAGCGGCATGTCCACCTTTTCCCATAATATCAATCTCAAAGGTATCTCCATTTGCCATGGCATACCCTTCTCTTACACCCACCACACCAAGGGGATCTGTAGAACTAACATGGGCACCATATACTACATCCACCCCGTCGAGACAACCATCTTCAATCATTGATTTCGCTCCGCCCGGTATAACTTCTTCTGCAAATTGGTGGATAAACACGATCGAACCTTCAAGTTCAGCCCGAGACTCACTCAACACCTTAGCTACTCCCAACAGACCTGCTGTATGAATGTCGTGACCACAAGCATGCATTACACCTGGAATACGGGATTTATACTCCACATCTTTTTCATCCTGAATTGGAAGTGCATCAAAATCAGCCCGTAATGCAACCGTTTTTCCTGGTTTGTCCCCTTTCAAAATGCCAAGTACTCCTCGTCCACCGACTTCCGTTTTAACTTCCAATCCAATATTCGTTAGAAATTCAGCTACTTTTTTGGGCGTATTCACCTCAGCATGCGATAGCTCTGGATACATGTGTAAATCTCTTCTAAAAGTGACCAACTCCGGATAAACCTCTTCTAATCTAGCAAACAATTTCTCTTGCATATATTCTCCACCTTTCCATATTATAGAAATTATTGATTAATACTTAATGAATTTGCCGCAATCTCCGGGTATTTCTTCTCATAACCAGTCACTTTTTCATATGCGTAACCAAGCTGCAGAACTTCAAAATCCGCCTGATGCGGTCCGACAATTTGCAATCCAAGCGGAAGGCCATCTAAGGTAAATCCACTCGGAACAGACAATGCTGGATTTCCTACAGCAGAAATGTAGTAGCAAGAACGCATCCAATCTATATAGTTTTCCAAGCTCACACCTTCGATTACAGTTGGGTATTCAATATCAACATCAAATGGGGGAACCTGACTTACCGGTAATATAAACGCATCATATTTTTCAAAAAAGATACGCATACGGTGATACAATTCTCTTCTCAGCTGTTCTGCTCTACCTATTTCTACCCCTGTTAGTTCCCGTCCTTTTTGGACATTCCATAGAAGACTGGATTTCACAACATCTGGATTCCTTTCTACTATTTCACCATAGGACATTTCCATTTCCCACGCTCGCAAGATATGGAAAACTTCATCTGCCTCCGTTAAATCTGGATAATCCTCCTCTACTATGCAGCCCATCTCCCTAAAAACCTTCACTTGTTCCTCCATATTAGCTTTGATAGCAGGGACTACAGGAATACCTCCCCCAAAATCCACTGTCCAGGCAATACGCAACCCTTTTACATCTTTCTCGAGTGGTTGAAGAAAAACATTACCCGGTTCTTGAATGGCGATTGGAGATTTATGATCAGGTCCTGCAATAACTGATAGCAGTAAAGCTGCATCTGATACATTTCTAGCTATAGGTCCTTGAACCCCTAGAGTAGAATAGGGTGCACTCTTTGGGTACATCGGCACTCGTCCCGGCGAAGTTCGCATACCGACTACATTGTTAAAGGCTGCCGGATATCGGAGCGAACCTCCCATATCACTCCCATCAGCAATCGGAATCATGCCGCAAGCAACAGCAGCCGCAGCTCCACCACTACTTCCACCTGCTGTCCGTTCCAAATTGTATGGGTTCTTCGTTGCACCAAACACTTTATTAAAAGTGTGCGCACCGGCTGCAAATTCTGGTACATTCGTTTTTCCAATTACTATTGCGCCTGCATTTTTTAGTCTTTGAACCAACAAATCATCCTCAACAGCAATATTATCCTTAAAAATAAGGGAACCATTTGTTGTAGGAAAACCTTGTGCATTATGTGTATCTTTAATGGCAATCGGAACTCCATGAAGTGGACCAACCGGTTTTCCAGATCCAAGAATTTCATCTGCTTCCTTCGCTTCATTTAATGCTCGTTCCCTATCCAGCGAAACAATCGCATTTACATAAGGGTTTACTCTCTCAATTTGATTTAAATAATTTTCCATAACTTCAGTAACGGAATACTTTCGAGTTTTAATAGATTCTGCAAGCTCTCTCAAAGAAATAAAAGTATCGAATTTGCCCAAATTACCTCTCCTCACCATTCTGAATTTAAAGAATATTCTGATATAAAAATATAAAAAAATATATTATATCCAAGATCGATAACAAAAAATAATCTATTGACCATCCAATTTATAACAAT
>DAMDNS010000159.1:0-6229 GCA_032083605.1 Ureibacillus sp. | reverse complement strand
CAGCCTAAAGCACAGCAGTTTGCATCTGCAGAAATTACTGCACGATCTAGGTATCCTTTATCTAAGAAACGCAAGAAATGCTCCACACGATCTTGACGCGGACGTGACCAATAGGGCGCTCCCTCTACCTCGCTGTCATAACCAATTGTATCGAAGCCTACATAACCACCCAGGCTTGCAATCTTCGAATCACGATTCTCGTCAAGATATCCACCATCATCTGCATGGCCGAATAGGATACGCTCAAGCGGCAGGCCCTCTTCTTGGAAAATTTCGATTGCCGTATCTGCATCGACACATAAGTGCGTAATGATTGGTGCACCTGTTTTTAACGATGCACGAGCTGCAGCACGGTAGATTTTTTTATCAAGCTCATTCAACTTACCGCCACGGCTTACCCCTACTTTAATAGCGCCTGCTTTTGCGTCTGTTCCATCGATACCAACCGTAATTTCATGGACAAATAAATCTGTTAAATATTCAACTGATTTATTGCGGAAATATGGCAGAGCTGAGTCAGCTGCTACAAATCCAGTTACCGCGACAATATGGACGCCTGTTCTGCGTGAAAGTACTTGGAAGTATTCAACATCGCGGCCATTCCCGATACCCGTGCAATCTACAAAAGTTTTCCCTCCATGCTCACGAAAACGGCGCAGCTTTTGTAATGTCACCTCAAATGCTTCTTCAGGTTTTTTCCACCATTGTGTATCTAAATCACATCCAGGCAACCCAAATCCAATATGCTCGTGCATTGCTGTAATCCCTAAATCTTCTGTTGGAATTGGACCTAAAACGGTATTAACTTTTCCCATCTTTTTCACTCCTAACTCTCTACTCTTTAAATTTCTCCTACAATTACTTCACCTTGCAGTCTCTTTTTTCAACCCAATGGACGTTTGATATTAATAGGTTACAGAATGGTATAATTTATCCCAGTCATAGTTCCAGCCAATCACCTTTTCTTTAGCTGCCGGGTCCACAGTTAGCACTCGTTGTGGATTTTCTTCAAGCAATATACGAATTTGTTCGTCAGTAATTCCTGCATTACGTAGCATCGGTACAAATTTAGTTAATAAATAATCAAAACCGATATAATTTGCTTCGTGCCCTTTGGCAACTCCAACACTGTTGCTGGAAATTATGATTTGGTCACCATAGCCTGCAGCGAATAAGTCCGCTACTATTTTCACGCGATCTGCATCACTGATATAACCGTCATTTGTTGACCAACCTACATGGTCAATTGCCACATAAGCTCCGCGCTCAGCAATTTTGAATACAGCTTTACTCTCAACAGCCTCTAAGCGGTCAAGTCCGCCAATCACGACACGATTTGGGGCAATTCCTTCACCTAGTAGAATTTCTATTTCACTTATTGCATCTGCACCATATTGAACAGATACGGGAATTCCAGTTTCAAGTGCCGTTTGGGCAGAACCGCGGAATAGACTCGTTTCGACTTGTGTAATGCCTGAGGTATTGGCGATGGAAGTCACTATACCAGCTGAGCTTGAACGTTCAACCCGTGGAATAACAATTCCCTCTGTTACTTCTTTTGAAAATAATCCGGCAAATTGCTCTGCTGACCAAGGTGTAGGTGGATTTTTTTGTGGCGTCATAAAGTACCCACCCAACATGGACTCAAGCCCTAATCCAGTTGAAGCAATGATATGTACACCTGTAGTTTTTGAAAGGGTTCTATATAGTTCGACATCACGTCCATGGAACATGCCACTTTGATCTACGATGGTCTTTCCACCATTTCGGCGATAGTCTGTCAATTGGCGTTTTAGCACCTCGAATATTTCACTTTTATCTAAATTGATTTCCGGAGCAAACTGTGCTCCCGGGTATACAGAAAGTAGAGATTCATGAATAAGTACAACCCCTAAATCTTCAGATGGGACTGGTCCAAGAACCGTCAGAACAACACCTGCATTATTATCTTGTAAATTATCTTGCATTGTACTACCTCCTATCAATTAATAGCTTAATAGCCTTACAATCAAACATTATTTCAGGATTTCCACTTTAACTATCAAGAGAACTGGTCAACACATGTCTTAAAACAGAAAAATTTTTTCCAACCAATTCCTTTTAAAGTAAGAATTCATCCAACATCATTGTTTTATACTTTGTCGAAAATGAAATACTTTACTGTTTTACATAGTAAAAACGCTACTTTCTGCAAACGCTTACGATGTTAAGGAAATATTATAATATTGTTATACCAAAGTCAATTACGTTTTTGAATATTTAGAAAAAGCGAAATTGATAATAATAAAAGTGTATACAATTTTATTTTCATTAAAATCACATACACTGATGAAGCTCCGTTATTAAAATTATTTTATATACAAAAACACTACAAGCAGGTTTCTTGGTGCAAATCAGCTTTTCCCTGCCAAACTACTAATTTTTATTATTATTTTTAATATAATGAACAATTCATGCATTCACTTAGGAATAGAACAAATAATAAATATTCTAATATAGTAATAAAAGTGAAAAAAAACTTTTCAAAAAAATTTTCCTTTTAAGACATTTTTTCTACTTTATAACGCTTTCATCGATTATTAAGCTAAAAGTTTCGTCAACAAAATTCGATAATACTCTATCAAGTAAATAAAAAAACAATGAAAAGAAAGCCATTTTTCAGCTTCATTTTCATTGTTCTTATAGATAAATAATAATGACCGAGTCGAGTAGGAGTGAAACGGTGTCTATACACCTCGTTTTGTTAATATTTGTTGAGCTATAAAGCCGCCATGAAATTTCCCGTTTTCAATAAATATTTCATTCGCATTATTCCCTGCAGCTAAAACTCCTGCTATATAGAGATTTTCAATATTAGTTTCCATCGTTTCAGGATTATAGTTTGGTCGGCCAGTTTCCTCGTCAATGGTAACACCCATTGCACGAATAAACTGATGATCTGGATGATAGCCTGTCATTGCAAAGACAAAATCATTTGCAATCACCTTCTCCTCACCATCCACCATCAAGACCACTTCATTTTCACGTATTTCTTTTACAGTTGTATTAAAATGCATGGCGATTTCTTCATTTCGTACAAGTGATGCAAATTCAGGCAAAATCCATGGTTTAACGGATGGTGAATAATCACTGCCACGGTACGCAACTGTAATTCTCGCTTTTGCTTTATGTAGTTCAAGAACGGCGTCAACTGCCGAATTTTTTCCGCCAATCACTAATACATCCGTATCGAAGTATGGATGGGCTTCTTTAAAATAATGATGTACTTTTGACAGGTCTTCTCCAGGAATGTTCATATAGTTAGGTTGGTCGTAATAGCCAGTTGCTAGAATCACATAGGGTGTTTCATAAACGTCTTTATCCGTTTTAACCGTAAATTGACCATTCGTCTCTTTTTGTACGGATTGCACTTTTTCAAAACGATTCACCTGAATTTCTTTCATCTTGACGACTTCCCGATAATAGACAAGCGCTTGATTTCGGCGGGGTTTCCGCTCTTCAATCAGGAATGGGACATCTCCTATTCCCAGCTTCTCGCTAGTACTGAAAAACGTTTGATGAGTAGGGTAATTATAAATTGCGTTTACAATATTCCCTTTCTCGATGACAATCGGATTTAAACCTATTTTTTTTAATTCAATCGCAGCAGATAAGCCACAAGGTCCTCCGCCTACGATTATGGCATCAACATTTTGCATTTATACATCTCCTTTAGAAAATCCCGCGCTTCTTAAGGTAAAAAGCGGTTCATTTTCTTGAACTGCCAGGGCAATCTAACAGTTTTCAAAATCCTATTATTAGTATACTGCTATTTTTTAATCCGTTTTCAAACTTTTTTCAAACTTTACGTCAATTACATGACATTGTGGCTTTGCCCCGAATCGTAAAGGGATCGCAGTTGTTCCATATCCGTTACTAATTAAGGACACTACACCGTCTCTAATTGAAAAAGACCCATGAGGATGAATTCCATATGGTCCGAAGCGAATTTGACCACCGTGTAAATGTCCGCCCAGCATCATATCAGGATGATAGGTTTGCCGAATAAATCGAAACACCTCTGGATTGTGAGAGATAAAAATAATAGTATCCTTTCCTCTGCATTTCTCAAAGGCATGATCATACTGGACGTTTTTGGAGGAGGTATCATCAATTGCACTTAACCAACAACGATTAAGCAGATCGGGGATTAATTTAGCATCATTTTCAATGATGGTCACATCCAATTCACTGAAAATACTTCGTAAATTCTCCTCACCCACTTCCCGATCATTGTTGCCCCAAACAAAATAAACCGGACCTAGCTTTTGCAGCAGCTTTATATTGTCATAGATTCGTTCTATTGGTGTTCGTTTGTCTGCAAAATCACCACCAATAATAACAGCATCCACTTTTCGATTGATTTTTTGTATCATCTTTTCATTAATCCTTCTTAAATGCACATCTGAAATGAAAAATACCGATGCACGCTCAGGCTCCCCTTTGAGGCTGACCTCATGGTAAAGAACATTGTTTTCCGAGGCTTGCTTGAGCATAAAAAGAAATAATGCCAACATAATAAGAAACACAATACCAAGCAACTCAAACATTCCAACTCCCCCCTTCCCATAAAGGAAATTTGTCTATAGTTGGTTTGATTAGATTCCCACAATATTTTATCATATTCAACCTATAAATTACTCTTACAAGAGATTGTGGCAAAATAATGGTTTTATACAAAAAAAGGACTAAAGGAAGGGTTTGCCATCCTTAGTCCACTCTAGAATATATATGCTCATTTATGGAATAATCAAGGTTTGTCCTACAGAAATGCTGTTGGATGATAAATTATTGGCTTCCATAATTTTGTCAACTCCACTTGCATCATTGTAATACTTTAATGCGATACGGAAAAGGTTTTCGTTTGGTTGTACTGTATGTGTAGTACCGGCAGTTGCCTGCTGTTCTTTTTGCTTTTGCTCTTCTTGTTGTTTCGCAAGCTTGTCTTTTTCCAGCTTAGCTTGTTCTGCTTTTTTTGCAGCTTCCACTTCAGCTTGTTTCGCTTCCTCGACTTTTTTTCCATCACTAACTTCGTCTTTAGTTGATGCTTCATCTTGGGATTCTTCTATTTTCGGCTCTACGTTTTCTTTTCCGCCTGAAGACACTGTATTATTTCTCTGAACTTCTACTATTGAACCATTCTCTTCCACTTCAGCTGTTTCTGTTGCTGCTGGATTATAAAAGAATGATACATAGATTAATAACGAAAAAGGAATACCCAGTAGAACAAATAATAGAATATTTAATAATGGATTTTTTCTATTTTTCTTTTTCTTTTTAACTTTTTGACGTGAGCGTGACATTCTAGAGCTTTGTTGTTCTTCTAATTCAATTGATTGACGATGCTCTTCAATTTTCTCTCTGTAATCTCCATTACTCATGAGTACCACCTCCAAAACTATCTTTCTCTAATTATGACGAAATTTCTCTAAAAAGTAAATGATAGGATTGGAAAATTTAAGAGATTTTTGTCGATAAATTGATAATGCAGGTACTTTATGGAAACTATTATTTATATAAATTGTTCCTTATTTTTAATTAAGAATTTCCCATTAATAATTGTTCAATTCTTCGTTTCCAATTCAGCTCGTAAGCCGGTGAATCTTTTATTTCGCGTGGCTGGATGATATTTTCGTAATCCAGGCCACAGCACTGGCAGCAATCTGCAGGCTTCCTCTCTAGTGTTTGACCAAAATAACGGACAAGCTTTTCCCTCATACATGTATTTGAATCAATGAGGTCCATTACTTCTTCAACTGCTTTCATTTTTTCATATTTCATGGAAGTTAATCGCTGTTTGACCTCAGCTGGTTGAAGCTGCTGCATCCAATAGTCCAATACTCGAAAAGCTGTTTCGGAAATTTCGCCATTATGCACCATTGCAGTCGGCAGTTCATTTCTTAGTCGATAGCTTATATAACTATCCACATGGACATCTGCTGGGTAATCGTCCAATCCAACAAATTTTGCAAATTCCTCATCGCCCTCTGCATAGAGCAATACTGCGAGCGAATCTTTGCCATCTCGTCCTGCCCGACCAATTTCCTGCATGTAATTGGCCATGTTGGAAGGAAGCGATTCATGAATCACTTGACGAACATCCTGTTTATGTACACCCATTCCAAAGGCATTGGTTGCCACAATCCACTCGAGTGCTCCATCTATAAATTGCTGCTGGATAAATTGTCTA
>DAMDNS010000158.1:0-6286 GCA_032083605.1 Ureibacillus sp. | reverse complement strand
AAAAATGAATATTGCAAAATGAGTTTTCTGAAAAATGGGAAATATATTACAAAATTAATGTTAGGGGGATCCTCATGAAGAAAAATAATTTTCTACTTCTTTCATTGTTATTAGCTCTTTCAGTAGTGTTAGCTGCATGTAACTTTGGAGGATCGGAAGAAAAAGATAGCAGTACATCTGATGGAACAGGGGCTAAGGAACTAAACTTGGTTACTACTTCTGAACCGCCATCATTACATCCTCAATTAGCGACGGATAGTTCTTCAGGAGCTATTTTAGAGAACGTATTCGAAGGTTTAACAACAGTTAAAGACGGAGAAGTAATCAACGCTGCGGCAGAAGATGTTCAAATTAGTGAAGACTTATTAACTTATACATTTACATTGCGTGATGCGAAATGGTCAAACGGTGACGCAGTTACTGCTGAAGACTTCGCATATGCTTGGAAATTTGCATTAAATCCAGAAAATGCTTCTGAATATGCATCAATTCTTTACCCAATCAAAGGTGCAGCAAGTTATAACAATGGTGAAGGAACTGAAGAAGATTTAGGAATTAAAGTGGTTGACGAAAAAACTTTAGAAGTAACTCTAGAAAACCCAACTCCTTACTTCTTAGAATTAACAGCTTTCTATACGTACTTCCCAATTCACAAAGCAACTGCAGAAGCTAACGAAACTTGGTATGCAGAAGCTGGGGATTCTTACATTACAAATGGTCCTTTCACATTAGCTGATTGGCAGCATAGTGCTTCAATTACATTAGAGAAAAATGATACTTATTGGGATGCTGAAAATGTTGCTTTAGATAAAGTAAACATTGCAATGGTAGAAAACGAAGCGACTGCTTCTACAATGTTTGATGCAGGAGAAATCGATTTCTTGGGTGCACCATTCCAAACAGTTAGTTTAGATGTAATCGATCGCTACAAAGAAGAAGGAATCTTAAATATTGAAGATATGTCTTCAATTTATATTTACAAATTCAATACAACTGGTGAATTTACGAAAAACGCTAACATCCGTAAAGCGTTAACACTTGCAATCGACCGTCAAGCATTAATTGACAATGTCATCAAAGGTGAACAAACACCAGCCCTAGGTATGGTTCCATCAGCTGTTCCTGGATTTGAAGAAGATCGTGGCTACTTCAAAGATAATGATATTGAAGAAGCGAAAAAAGCTTTAGAAGCAGGTATGAAAGAACTTGGTATTAATGATCCAAGCCAAATCAAAATTGGTCTTTCAATCAATACAAGTGAAGCGCATTCATCGATTGCTCAATTTGTTCAAGAAGGATGGCATTCGAATTTAGGAATCGATGTAACAATCGATAACTCTGAATGGCAAGTGTACCTGGACAAGCTTACAAGCCTAGACTTTGATGTTGCTCGTATGGGTTGGACTGGTGACTACAACGATGCTTATACATTCTTAGAGTCATATGATTCAGCAGAAAACGGCAACAATGATACTGGTTGGGAAAATCCACAGTATGCGCAAAATTTAAAGCAATCGCTTACAGAAACAGATGCTGATGCTCGTATTAACCTATTAAAAGATGCAGAAGCAATTGCAATGGCTGAATTCCCAATTGCGCCAATTTACTATTACACAAGTCTTCATGTGAAAAAAGATTACGTTGAAAATATGCAACCAAATGCTTTAGGTCATGTATATCTTAAATATGTAGACATTAACAAATAATATAATTTACTAAAGAAGTTACTATTTACTAAGCGTAATGGTACTTAGGCTGCTAGTTGATTTATAAAGGGTCCGGCAGCCTTTTGTACCGTTATTTTTTTCCACAAATATAAAGGAGGGGACATAAATGCTAAAATATATTTTAAAAAGATTAGGCTACATCTTGATTGCACTTTATTTAATTGTTACTGCTACATTTTTCTTGATGCAATTAGCACCAGGGAGTCCTTTCGCAAGTGAAAGATCATTCCCACCACAAATTGAAGCGCAGTTAAACGCAAAATATGGATTAGATAATCCTTGGTACATTCAATATAAGGATTATTTAATCGATACTGTGACTTTTGATTTCGGGGAATCCATGAAATACAAAGGTCGCTCAACGAATGATATGATTGCGGAGAGTTTCCCTATCTCCTTAACATTAGGGATTGAAGCTATGTTATTGGCAATAAGCTTTGGTATCTTATTAGGGGTTATTGCAGCACTATATCACAATAAATTCCCGGATTACCTAGCATCGACTATTGCGGTATTGGGTATTTCCGTACCGTCATTCATATTAGCTGGTTTAATGCAATATTTCTTAGCATTTAAATTAGGTCTTTTCCCGGTTAGTGGTTGGAAAGGGTTTATCTATAGTATTCTACCGGCATTTGCAATCGCAATCTCGCATATGGGGTTCATCGCAAAGCTTACTCGCTCTAGTATGTTGGAACAAAGCAGTAGTGATTATGTGAAAATGGCCCGTGCAAAAGGGCTTGGCAAGTGGACAACGGTATTTAAACATACTTTAAGAAATGCATTGCTTCCTGTTGTTACATACTTAGGACCATTAACAGCTGGGGTTGTTACAGGTAGTTTCATTATTGAACAAATCTTTGCAATTCCTGGTTTAGGTAAACACTTCGTAACAAGTATTACAAACCGTGACTATACAGTTATTATGGGTACAACAGTATTCTATTCGATTATCCTGTTATTCGCAGTGTTAATAGTAGATATTCTGTACAGCGTAATTGATCCACGAATTAAATTGAAAGGAGCGAAAAAATAATGTCTCAAAACAATCCACAATTGAAAAAATTCTCGCCTGAAATGTTTAAGATTGTCGGTGGACGTCAGGATGAAAATGAAAAATTAGCTGCCAAGTCCGTATCGTTTTGGAAAGAAGTTACACTTCGCTTCTCTCAAAATAAATTAGCCATATTCGGTATAATCGTTTTAATCATTGTAACTTTATTAGCAATTTTCGTTCCTATATTCAGCCCATACAGCTATCGTGAGCAGTTAGGTTTATATAACACTGCGCCATCAGCAGCGCATTGGTTTGGTACGGATGATTTAGGTCGTGACATTTTCGTTCGTGTGTGGCAAGGTGCGCGTATTTCACTATTCATCGGGATTACAGCTGCTGTAATTGACTTAATCATCGGTGTTTTATGGGGAAGTATTTCAGGTCTTGCAGGCGGACGCTTAGATAATATCATGATGCGTATTGCGGATATTTTATCAGCGGTTCCTTACCTTTTAGTTGTTATTATCTTACTGGTTGTATTAGAGCCAGGTTTATTGCCAATGATTATTGCGTTATCGATTACAGGTTGGGTTAACATGGCCCGTATCGTACGTGGTGAAGTTTTATCCATTAAAAATCAAGAGTACGTATTAGCGGCTAGAACATTAGGTGCAAATACATGGCATTTAATTATGCGTCATATTGTACCAAATGCATTAGGTGCAATCTTAGTAACAATGACACTAACAATTCCGTCAGCTATTTTCACAGAATCATTTTTAAGTTACTTAGGTCTAGGTGTACCAGCACCAACAGCGAGTTGGGGTACAATGGCTTCAGAAGGGAATAAAGCCTTAACATCAGCACCTTGGCGTTTATTCTTCCCGGCATTATTCATCTCATTAACAATCTTCGCATTCAATGCGGTTGGAGACGGTTTACGAGATGCACTAGATCCAAAATTACGTAAATAAAAGAGGTGAGATAAGATGAGTAAAAAATTGTTGGAGGTTAATGATTTAAAAATTAACTTCAAAACATATGCAGGAATCGTCCAAGCCGTTCGTGGCGTTAGCTTTGAGCTATATGAAGGAGAGACGCTGGCTATCGTTGGTGAATCTGGTTCAGGTAAGAGTGTAACAAGTAACTCGATTATGAAATTAATCCCGCAGCCACCAGGTATTTATGCTGGTGGGGAAATCCTGTTTAACGGTCGCGACCTAGTGCCACTTTCTGAAAAAGAAATGGCTAAAGTGCGAGGGAACGATATCGCAATGATTTTCCAGGATCCGATGACGGCTTTAAACCCAACGATGCGTGTTGGTCGTCAAATCACAGAGGTTATTTTAAAACATAATAAACAAATTTCGAAAGCTGAAGCAAAAGAACGTGCGATTAAATTATTAGATCTTGTTGGAATTCCAATGCCTGAAAAACGCTTCCGACAATTCCCGCATGAATTTAGTGGTGGGATGCGTCAACGTGTAGTTATTGCCATTGCACTTGCAGCAGATCCGAAATTATTAATTGCCGATGAGCCAACAACAGCTCTAGATGTAACAATCCAAGCGCAAATTTTGGAGTTAATGAAAGATATTCAAAAGAAAAGTAATACATCCATCATCTTTATCACACATGATTTAGGTGTAGTTGCAAACGTTGCTGACCGCGTTGCTGTTATGTATGCTGGACAAATTGTAGAATATGGAACTGTAAATGATATCTTCTATAATCCGAGACATCCGTATACATGGGGATTGCTAGGGTCAATGCCTGATCTTAAAAACAACGTAAAAGAAGAATTACGTACGATTCCAGGCTCGCCACCTGACTTAATCCATCCGCCAAAAGGAGATGCTTTTGCAGCGCGTAACGAATTTGCAATGGCAATCGATTATGAACAAGAACCACCGATGTTCAAAATCTCTGATACACACTATGCAAAAACATGGTTATTGCATCCAGATGCACCAGAGGTTCCGATTCCAGCAGCAGTTCAGCAAAGAATTGATGGTTATTTAAAGGAGGCTGAGGAGAATGGCAAATAAGTTACTGGAAGTTAAAAACTTAAAACAGCATTTCGGCTCTTCTTCCAATCCTATTAAAGCAGTAGATGGCATTACTTTTGATGTATACGAAGGGGAAACTCTTGGTTTAGTTGGTGAATCAGGTTGTGGGAAATCGACGACAGGTCGTTCAATTATACGCCTATATGATATCACGGAAGGACAAGTAATCTTCAAGGGTAAAGACATTCACGCTAGTAAATCGCGCAAGGAGTTAAAGGAATTTAATCGAGACATGCAAATGATCTTCCAGGATCCATATGCATCATTAAATCCTCGTATGACTGCCGGTGAGATTATTAGTGAAGGCTTTGATATTCATGGTCTATACAAAGATAAAAAAGAACGTCGTGCGCATATCGGAGATTTACTTGAGGCTGTTGGTCTAAACCGTGAGCATGCAAACCGCTATGCCCATGAGTTCTCTGGCGGTCAACGTCAACGTATCGGGATTGCACGTGCTCTAAGCTTAAACCCAAGCTTTATCATTGCCGATGAGCCAATTTCCGCTCTAGATGTATCGATCCAGGCGCAAGTAGTTAACTTATTGAAAAAACTACAAAAAGAACGTAATTTAACCTATTTATTTATCGCCCATGATTTATCGATGGTTAAATATATTAGTGATCGAATTGCGGTTATGTACCGTGGCCGTATCGTTGAGCTTGGTGAAGCCAACGAAATCTACAACAACCCAATTCATCCATATACAAAATCATTGCTTTCAGCAGTGCCGCTTCCAGATCCACTGACTGAAAGAAAACGTACAAGAATTCCGTACAACCACGAGGAAGTAACAGAAGAAATCAAAGTGCACGAAGTATTACCAAGCCATTTTGTTTACGGCACAGACAGCCAAATCAAAAAATGGACAAAGTAATATTGCAAGAAGGGACATTCTCGAGTTGAGGATGTCCTTTTTTAATTCAGATATAACGTCCATTGACATTTCAGATTGTTTTGAATATAATAAGGGAAATAATGTGAGAAGAGGTGAAGTATTATGACAAATGTATATGCGATTGCAAACAAGCGATTTGGTTTGTCTAATTTCACTCATCTCAAAGTACGGAGCTAACTACTGTCCTTAATTTTAATGATTAAGGTGTATTTAATTTACTCTTTGAATGTGTTGAAACCTTTGACTGCCAAATCGCAGCTCAATGGTTTTTTATTTTGCAAAAAATTTGGATGACAACACATTTAACGGAGGAATTGAAATTGAATATACAATCATTAGGATTTACAGGCTTCTTTGAGAACCAATTAACTTTACTTTTAAATGAGAAAAAATATGAAAAATGCGTACCAGCTCGTGTCAGTTTAGAGCATAAGCATGCTTATCGAGTGATTTCAGAAAATGATGAATGGCTGGCATCGGTTTCAGGTCTCTATTCATATGAAGCGTTTGATCGTGCGGAGTATCCTGCCGTCGGTGACTGGGTGCTTGTTGAAAAAATGGATGGTGAAAATCGAGCCATCATTCATAAGCTTTT
>DAMDNS010000157.1:3461-6297 GCA_032083605.1 Ureibacillus sp. | reverse complement strand
AGACAATTGAAGCACAAAAAGTCTCTGAGGCGAAATGGGGTAAACAATGTGATGACCTTGCCAATACCACATTATTCCCTCATACAAACTCTTGGTATACAGGAGCCAACATCGATGGGGCGCAGCGTGGATTTGTCATCTATGTAGGTGGCTTGAACAATTACAAAGTGATTTGCGATCAGGTTGCCGACAACCATTACGAAGGCTTTTCATTTGAAAAAGCACAGGCCAATGTGGTGCTGCAATAAGCAATGTTGAAAACGCTTAACTAGTTAGTGGCAGTAAAAAATTAATGAACATTCTAAGGGGGAATTTGTTAATGAAAAACCGTGTAAATCCTGAGCTTGTCGATATTCTGGATATTTTTCCAGCGTTAGATTTAGATAATTATGAAGCTGCCCGTGCTGCCGCAGCCGAAGCGCCACTAGCACCACAAGATCCAAATATTACGATTGCGGATAAAATCATTGAAGGTCCAGACGGCAATGATTTACGTCTTCGAATCTATGAACCTGTTTCAAAAACGCAAGAATTGGCTGGCCTATTATGGATTCACGGAGGAGGCTATGTATTAGGCTCCCCTGAGGAAAACGATGCATTATGCCAGCAATTTGTCAATGAAGCAGGCTGTGTGGTCGTATCGGTGGATTATCGATTAGTGCCGGAGCATCCATACCCAGCGCCAATAGAGGATTGCTATGCAGCGCTGAAATGGTTTGCAGACAATGCAGAAGGGCTGGGAGTAGATGCGAAGAGAATCGGGATTTCGGGCCTGAGTGCAGGCGGTGGCTTAACGGCAGGGCTGGCACTTCTTGCAAGAGATCGAAAAGGACCTGAAATTTGCTTCCAGATGCCATTATATCCAATGATTGACGATCGCAATAATACCCCTTCGAGTTTCGAGATTACGGGCAATTATATTTGGAATCATGATTTAAATGAAAAAGGCTGGAATTTTTATTTGAATGGGCAAAATGGCAAAGAAAATGTGCCAATCTATGCGGCTCCAGCACGCGCAACAGTAGAAGAGCTTCAAAATTTGCCATATACGTATACATGTGTCGGCCAGCTGGATCCATTCCGCGACGAAACACTTACTTATGTAACGAAATTAGCTCAAGCGGGAGTGGATGTTGAATTCCATTTATATCCAGGTGGCTTCCATGCATATGAAATCGTAAACCCAGAAGCAGAATTAAGCAAACGTACAAATCAGGAGTATGTGAATGCTGTAAAACATGCCTTGAATCGTACAAGTTCCGTACAGTCGAAATAAAGTATTTGGGAGGGTTACCTGTAATGGGAGCCCTCTTTTTTTGTGGGCAAACGCTATCATTTTGTAATACGAAAAATTCTTTTCCGAAGCAGTGAATATTCTTTGAATTCTCTTAAAATTTCGGCTACATTAGAATAGTAATTAATTCTATAATCGAAATAATAGAATGAAGGAGAAATGTAGAATGACTATTTCTAAAACAATTACACTTGCAAATGGTATTGAAATGCCGCGCGTTGGGTATGGGACATTCCGTATGAAGGATCATGAGCTTGCTTATCAAGGTGTAGTAGATGCGCTGAATGCAGGCTACCGTGCAATCGATACGGCTGCAATTTATGAAAATGAAGAAGCAGTAGGAAGAGCTATCAAGGATTCTGGCATTCCTCGCGAGGATCTATTCATCACGACAAAAGTTTGGAATACCGATCAAGGCTATGATAATACTTTAAAAGCCTTCGAAACTTCTTTGAAAAAATTAGATTTAGAGTATGTGGACCTTTACTTAGTACACTGGCCGAAGCCAACATTAGTAGAGACATATAAAGCAATCGAGCGCTTATATGAAGAAAAACTAATCCGTGTTCCTGGTGTTTCAAACTTCCACGAGCACCACTTTGAGCAATTATTTGCAGAAAGCACAGTAAAACCAATGGTGAACCAAGTAGAATGTCACCCATCCTTATCACAGGATGCTTTACGTGAATTCTGTGCAAAAGAAAATATCGTTATCACAGCTTGGGCTCCACTTGGTACGGGAATTGTATTCACACATCCAGTAGTGAAAAAATTAGCTGAGAAATACGACAAAACACCAGCACAAATCGTTCTACGCTGGCAATTAGAAATCGGCAATATCGTGATACCTAAATCATCAACACCAGAACGAATTGCAGATAACCTGAACATCTTTGACTTCGGTCTGGAAAACGATGAAGTGGCAGCAATCACGGCGCTAAACACAGATCACCGTACATCACTGAATCCAGATGATGGCTATAATCTCTAATTTTAGATTGAACAGGCACTTTTTCTTGTGAGAAGGGTGACGGAACATCGAAAAAAACATTTAGAATGGGCTCATTCTAAATGTTTTTTATTTGAATATTTGTCTAATTGTTTTGGATAACTAATCTCTTCAAGTATCTTAGATTTGTCTCGGTGAGGATTGGAAGGTGACACTACGAGGCGAATCTATCGATGGAGTGTCACGAAACGAGTTGGAAGGTGACACTACGAGGCGAATACTTCGTTGGAGTGTCACGAAAGAGGTTGGAAGGTGACACTACGAGGCGAATCTATCGTTGGAGTGTCACGAAACGGTATAGAAGGTGACACTACAAGGCGAATCTTTCGATGGAGTGTCACGAAAGAGATTGGAAGGTGACACTACGAGGCGAATCTATCGTTGGAGTGTCACGAAACGGTATAGAAGGTGACACTACAAGGCGAATCTATCGTTGGAATGTCACGAAACGAGTTGGAAGGTGACACTACGAGGCGAATACTTCGTTGGAGTGTCACGAAAGAGGTTGGAAGGTGACACTACGAGGCGAATCT
>DAMDNS010000157.1:0-3361 GCA_032083605.1 Ureibacillus sp. | reverse complement strand
TACTTCGTTGGAGTGTCACGAAAGAGGTTGGAAGGTGACACTACGAGGCGAATCTTTCGATGGAATGTCACGAAACGAGTTGGAAGGTGACATTGCCAAGCTAGTCCTGCTTTGATTTGTCGCGGAACTGGCTGAAAGGTGACATTTCAGAGAAAACCGTTCATTGGAGTGACACAATACCGAACCGAATCACCGAATCACCGAATCACCGAATCTAATGCAACAATCAATACCAAATTCTTTTTATTGTAAGGTCACCTTCTCGTTTCAACCGTTGTATTTTAATCTGCTTGACGCTGCCACCTATTGTAGAGAAGAAACTAATCTTAAAAAACTCCAAATTCTTGCAGCCTAACATTTGACTTATCTAGGCTTTTGAAAATCAAATCTAAATTAGAAGAAGTGGCATATTCTGATAGCTTTAAAAAATGAATTGATAGAATATTTATAAATCTATAAAATAAAGGGAAACGAACAGAAGAAGGTTGCTGCTATGGTGAAGGTATCATTACATACAAAGATTCTGGGGCTTACTTTATCATTGAGCCTTGTATTAATTCTTCTGCTAACCTCCTATTTTACTTATATGAATGGAAAGCAGATCGAGGAGGATCGTGGGCGCCTGGCTTTAGAATTATCGAAGTCGATTTCGTTCATGCCCACTATTATTGAGGCTTTTGAGTTGGAGAATCCGTCAGAAAGCATTCAGCCGATTGTAGAGAAAATCAGAAAAAAAACAGGGGCAGAATTTATCGTTGTTGGAAATACGGAAGGCATCCGGTATTCCCATCCCAACGAATCCGAAATTGGGAAGAAAATGATCGGTGGCGACAGCAATCGTGCCCTTGAAGAAGGGGAGTATTATATCTCAGAAGCTCGTGGTTCACTGGGCCTTTCCATGAGAGGGAAATCACCTATATTTAACGACAGTGGCGATATTATCGGTGTCGTGTCGGTCGGCTATTTGGTAGAGGATAT
This sequence comes from Ureibacillus sp., assembly GCA_032083605.1. GTDB lineage: Bacteria > Bacillota > Bacilli > Bacillales_A > Planococcaceae > Ureibacillus. The sequence goes on along the minus strand of DAMDNS010000157.1, from coordinate 2,383 downwards.
CGAGCAGCAAATTTTTAGAGTGTTATCTAGAGAAATGCTGATTTCTCTACTGGCTCTATTGACTTCAATCATCGGTAGTTTTCTGCTTTCTAAAAGTATCAGGAAGGATACTTTAGGCTTGGAGCCATATGAAATTGCCAACCTTTACAAAGAGAAAAACGCCGTGCTGCATTCCGTGCAGGAAGGAATTTTATCAATAAATAATAAGGGCATGATTTCCTCGATGAATCAACGTGCAAAAAGTTTGCTAGGGATTAGCGGGTCTGTTCGTCATTGGAAAATCGATGGACTGTTTCCATCGAGTCAATTATATGAAGTATTGAAAACAGGGGAGCCTCAATTCGATAAAGAAATGACCTGGAAGGAAAAAACGATTATCGTCAGCTGTACCCCTATTATGGACGGTAAAACCGTAACCGGTGTGGTGGCTTCATTCCGAGAAAAAACAGAAATTGAGCAAATGATCAATACCTTATCGGAAATGAAAATCTATGCCGAGGAGCTGCGTGCTCAAACCCATGAATTTACCAATAAATTATATGCCTTATCGGGTTTGTTGCAGCTGGGGGAGTACGACGAAGCCATCAAAATGATTCAGGGGGAAACCTCAGAATTGGAATTCCAAAACCAAATCGTCTTCCAACAGATTAAGGATACAAAAGTACAAGTCATTCTCATAGGAAAATTGGGGAAGGCTTCCGAGAAGAAAATATTATTTGAAATTGATTCGGAGAGTTATATAGAGAAGCTGCCGGACCATATCAATCTTTCCCAGCTAACACTTATACTAGGAAATATAATCGATAACGCATTCGAGGCAGTTTACGGAGTCCATAAACCAAGCATCAACTTTTTTGCCACAGATCTTGGAGAAGATATCATTTTTGAAGTAAGCGACAATGGAAAAGGAATCTCGGATGAGGATATGCCGGCACTTTTTGAGCGCGGGTTTACCTCAAAAGAAGGGGAAAACCCTAGGGGCTACGGACTTTCTAATGCCAATCGTGCAGTGAAGGAGCTCGGTGGGATTATTGAAGTGCAAAATGGAAAAGAAAACACAGTATTTACAGTGTATCTACCTAAGAAACCGTTAGGAGGGGATGAACGGTGAGTATCAGAGCAGTTATTGCAGAGGATGATTTTCGTGTAGCTGCCATTCATGAAAAATTCTTGGGGAGCTTCGAAGGTATTGAGGTAGTGGGGAAAGCATTAAATGGGAAAGAAACCATTGAATTATTGGAGCTACATAACCCAGACCTACTTTTGCTGGATGTCTATATGCCTGACCAGCTTGGTACGGAATTGCTGCCTTTAATTCGAAAGCAATTTCCACATATCGATATTATTATGATTACAGCGGCAACGGATAAAGAGATTCTTCTGAAGGCACTTAATTATGGCGTAGATCAATATTTGATTAAGCCGGTAAAAATGGAGCTTTTCCATCAAACGGTTGAGGAGTATTTGAGTAAGGCTCAGCTGATCGACTCCAAACAGGAAGTCGACCAGGAGTTTGTCAATAAACTCTTTAAGAAATCGACGTCATCGAACGAGGCAAGGGAATCTATTTTACCAAAAGGAATCGATGAAATTACATTGGTCAAAGTAACAAAGGTTTTAGAGGATAGTAGCGCTGGCCTGTCAGCAGAGCAGGTAAGTGAGCAAATCGGTGCTTCGCGAACAACGGCGAGACGCTATCTTGAATATTTGATTACAGTAAAACAATGCAAGGCGGAAGTGGTCTATGGCCTGGTAGGTAGACCGGAGAGACGATATTATAAAATTTAACTAAATTATATGGTGGACACTCGGTAAAAGAGTGTCCACTTTTATATTTTGCTACGTATGTTCATCTTGTCAAAATTAGCGTGAACACAATGAACAAAACTTTCTAAATGTTTTTAAAACACAATATTTTGCAATCGCTTACAAATAAGGAATTCTATTTTAATATAAATACATGGGGAAAACAATTTAGAATATTACATAATTTTCTTAGGGGGATAACATACGGATGCTTGCTTTATTAGGGTTTTTGATGATTCTTGTATTTATGATTTTGATCATGTCGGGTCGACTTTCTGCCATGATTGCTTTGATTATTATTCCAATCATTTTTGCTGTCATTGGTGGGTTTGGAACTGAAATTGGACCAATGATGCTAGAGGGCATCAAGAGTGTAGCCCCAACCGGCATTATGATTTTATTTGCCATATTATATTTTGGTACGCTGATTGATGCTGGCGTATTCGATCCAATTATTAAAACGATCCTGAAGGTCGTAAAAGGGGATCCGGTGAAAATTGCTATAGGAACAGCGATTTTGGCACTTATGATTTCCCTAGATGGTGATGGAACGACAACTTATATGATTACGATTTCA
>DAMDNS010000156.1:0-6322 GCA_032083605.1 Ureibacillus sp. | reverse complement strand
CCGTTTGACGTACGATTAATGGATTCATCATGAATGACAACCACTTGCTGATCTTTTGTTAAATGTACATCAAACTCTACTCCATCAATCGGCAGGTTGGCAGCTGCCTGAAATGCAGGGATTGTATTCTCAGGATATTTTGCAGAATAACCACGGTGAGCATAAATTTTCATAGTAAGACCGTCCTTTATTTAATATATTTTCATTTCGGAACAGATAATATCACTTCACCCACTCACTATAGTATCAACCTATATTTAACAATACATAGTCAATATTTTAATTTTATGTAAATCCTGTGCATTATTCGTCGAGCTACTTTTTACACGAAAGCTCTCATACTATTTAAAGAAGGTTGCTAACAAGAATTTCAGAAGTTCACTTAATTGTTGAAAACCTCATGATGCATGATTATTTACAATCTTCCTTTAGGTGTTCTCCATTGGAAATATGCTACAATTTATCCGAATTCATTAATTTGGAGGGTTTTTATGCTTAAAAAATTCCTGACTATTTCTTTTTTATTCCTATTTTCTTTTGCGAATTCCGCATTTGCACATACACATATTGAAAGCTCCTCTCCCCAAAATGGCGAGGTACTGACAGAGCAGTTAAATGAAATTACTTTAACCTTTGAAGGGAAAATTGAACAAAGCAGCTCCTTTACTCTTCAAAAAGCAGACGGAGAAGCCGTTCAGGTTGATAGCGTGACAGTATCTGATAATGTCTTGATCGGCTCCCTTTCAACACCCCTTGAAAATGGAGAATACTCGATTAACTGGAGTATTATTGGTGCTGATGGCCATGTAATCCAAGGAGAGGTTCCCTTTACGGTTGATATTCCGGATGCCGAAACAACAGACAATACCTCAGATGCAAAAGCGAACAATACTGACGTTAACGTAAGTACAGAAGGAACGGATGCTGCTGCAGAACAAGAGCTGGCTGTTGATGAACCTGTTGAAGATACTTCATCCTCCTATTTAGCTCCTACACTTATTGGCGTACTTATTCTGATCGTTATTGGAAGCTTTATTTTCATCGCTAAAAGGAAGCAATAATTATGATTGTCTTAGGGATGATTAGTCAGACATTAGTTTATCTTTGTTTTGCTATTTTAATGGGGAGCTTTATATTATTTTTAATACCTGAAACGAAACAGCCAGCGTTGCAGATGCCGAGGAGCGTATTGGTCGCTTCAACTATCGTCATTGCCCTCTTTTCCTTCTTCCCTGTACTTCAAATCTTGTTGTACCTGCTGCCGAATGGGGATATAGGCGATACGATAAAATCTGTTTTATTAACTTTTGAGGTTGGAAAAGCTTGGCTCTTCACTTTCATCATAGCTGTGATTTTATTGGTTTATATTTACCTTTTCGATTTTCAAGAGAAAAAAATATATAGTTTTTTAGGCTTGGCGCTGACTTTCATCCTAATACTCGCGTTAGGCTGGTCCAGTCACGCTAGCTCCTATACGCGTTTGTGGGGATTTGTCGGCGATACGCTGCATTTCACTGCAGTCTCTGTCTGGGTAGGAATTTTGCTTGTGATCGGTTGGTTTTCAAGATGTCATCGGAACTGGTTGAGCTTTTTAAAATGGTTTACTCCCGTTGCAATCGCTTGCTTTATAATCACCGCAATTAGCGGACTTCTTTTAATGAACATCATTGTGGATGACTATACCCATTCTTGGCCGCTTTCCTATGGCCAAACCTTGCTGATCAAGCATTTATTAATCATCCCTTTACTCGTTTTCGCTGCAATCAATAGTCTATTGATTAAAAGAAAGGTTCAATCGGATACAAGCTTCAATCCTCTACCGTGGATCAAAGCAGAGAGTATTTTCATGTTGCTCATCTTTTCGGCGACAGCAGCTCTAGGACAACAACCGCCACCGAGAGAAACGGTCATTTCGAGCGAGAATGTCTCACGTTTATTTAACCTGATTTACCAAGGGCAAATTGAGCAAAATATGACTGTTCACTTTGCACCAAATGTAACGGCAATCATGCTTGGAATTTTAACCCTTTTATTTCTGGCCTTAATGCTCTTTTCATTTATAAAAAAAATGCCGGCAATCATGACCTTTATGATGGGGCTGTTCCTTGTCCTCAGTAGCTACCTATCCCTCATGCTGAGCATACAGTAATAAAGGCCGCTTCCTGTAAAAAAGGAAGCGGCTTTCTATTTTTTAATAACGAAGGTCAAGGCGAGTATGGAAAATGCCATTAACAAAATATATTTCGTATACTTTGATAGCTCTTCGTCTAATGGGAAAAAGTAGAGAAATAAAATGGTTGCGATAACTATCAAAAACCGTATGACTAATTTGAGCACCTCACCCCTTCCCTTCTATACAAACTACCATTTAAATTAATTATCTGAAAAAACATTATACATAACTTCACTTCATAAGGAAAATTTAGTAAGATGAATATCTAGCTTTTTTATATGCACGAAATAACTCAATGATTGGAGGATTGGTAGAAAGTGGCTGAGCAAGATGAACGAAACACATTCCTGCATCCTGATTTTCAAAAAGAGATCGAACGGTTAGAGTACACAAAACACTATATGAGTGAGCTTCTGGAAGCTTCCCAACGAGATTTAAAAGCTGTACAGGATAAAATTAAAGAATCTATGGCGAACCTCGAATACATTGATTCCAGTGATAGTTATATCAATATTCTCACAAACTCCCGCTTTTTTGAATTAGCTTTAAATCAAAAAGAAAGTCTGGAAGCCGTTAAGAAAAAGCCTTATTTTGCCCGTATTCACTTCCAGCGAACTGGTGAGCTGGAGGAGCTTTTATATATCGGCAAGACCTCTCTTTTCCATAATGAAACCTTCGAACCCATCATTGTGGACTGGCGTTCTCCAGTGGCCAATGTATATTATGATGGCAGACTCGGCGAGATTTCTTACCCTGTTCGCGACGAAGTCTTTACGGGGCATCTATTCTCAAAGCGCCAATATAAAATTGAGGATGGGGACCTGTTAAGTTTCCAGGATGTGGATTTAACAACGAATGATGACCTTTTGCAGGAAGCTCTTTCCGGAAAAGCCGATGTACGTTTAACCGAGATCGTTGCCACCATTCAAAAAGAACAAAATGAAATTATCCGCGCTCATTTAAAGCAGCCTATTCTCGTACAGGGAGCTGCCGGGAGCGGGAAAACAACCATTGCCCTTCACCGAATCTCTTACTTCTTATATACAATGGGCGAGCACTTCAATCCAGAGCAGCTAATGATTCTGGCACCCAATAAATTGTTTATCGAATATATTGGCGATGTTTTACCGGAACTGGGTGTAGAACAAATTTGCCAAACAACCTATGCAGAATACGTCCAAAACGCGACAGGCATCAAGTTGAAATTACAAAACCCAAACGAGCAGCTTGAGACAATCGTGGAGGAAGGTCTCGATGCACTTCCCTCTTTCAACATTTCACAAATAAAAGGCTCATTATTCTACCGGGAGCTGCTGAACCGTTATATCAAGATTCACGAGCGCAATTTAGCAGGCCTATTTGAAGAAGATGTATTTATAGAAAAGTATCGTATTATGCGTGGAAGTCATTTGAAAAAGCTGTTTTTAGAAGAGTTTGCATATATGCCGATCGAAAAACGCATTGAACGCATTAAGAAGATTGTGCAAACGGAAGTAAAACGAAAATCCAAATCGGTGCTTTCCTCTCTAAATACACGCTATGAAGATATGATCGGTAAAGCTTTAAGCGGCCTTCGGGATCCCGACAAAAGACGCGAAACCGTTACAAAATTCATCGATGAACGAGATGAACGAATTCCCAAAATTACGGCGGAGGCAAAATCCACTGCCACTGCCTATATGAAACGCTTTGAGAAGGCAAAAATTAAGCAACTGTATCGAAAGCTTCTATCTGACCGACAGTTGCTGCAAGAGCTTGCCCCTGAATGGACGTTTGAGCAACAGGAGAAGTTTTTACAGTCCCATGCTAAAGAAAAATGGGCATTAGAGGATTTAGCTGCCCTTTATTATCTGCATGCGAAAATCAAAGGCATTGCAGATCAGTGGAAAATACGTGTAGTGTTCATCGATGAAGTGCAGGATTATAGCTTGTTCCAGCTAGCTGCCCTGCAGGATGGATTAGAGACCGACATGTTCACCATGGTCGGGGACCTGGCACAGGGTATTCATAGCTATCGTTCGTTGACGGAGTGGGATTCTGTATTGGAATTGTTCCCGCGGGCAAACTATTTTACCCTGCAAAAAAGCTACCGAACGACAATCGAAATTATGGAAGTTGCCAATAGAATCCTCATGAAAATGGATGAGGACTTACCGCTAGTTGAACCAGTTGTGCGTCATGGTAATGAGCCAACTTTTATGCAAAGCGACACATTTGATTCTGAAAAAATTCACGAAATCTATGAATCCATCCGGCGAAATGGACATAAATCCATTGCACTCATTTGCAAAACAACAGCAGAAGCAACAAATTATACAATGCTTCTAAAAAAGGCAGGCGTTCCTGCTGAAATGCTGAGTGAGGAATCGGAGCTTGGTGGCGAAAAGCTACTTGTTGTGCCAAGTCACCTGGCAAAAGGGCTTGAATTCGATGCAGTGATTATCGCAGCATTTGAAATTCCTTATTTCGATACCGCTATTGACCGGAAGCTTTTATATGTCGCCTTAACTCGTGCCATGCATGAATTATATTTAGTAGGACCAGGGCAAGAGGTCTTTTTACTTGATGAAGTTGCCGAGGCTATAAACGAATTGCAGTAACCTTAGAAGAAACTCTGGGGAATAAAAGAAAGCTGTTCTTTCGACTTGAAGTGGGAAGAACAGCTTTTATTTTCTGGGCGGAATTCGAACGAAGGATCGCTTTTTAGTATTTCTTTTTGTAAATAAGCGCAGAAGCCTGAACACTAGCCCTCTTCTTCTGATATCCAACTCTTTTGTTTCTGGCAACGCAGGGATTCTCATTTTATCACTCCTTTATTTTAAATATATTAAAAAAGCGTCTATATTATTCAAAACAAGTGATAGTTTTTAAAATTTCTTTCGCCAATAAAAAAGGACTAACCCAAACTTAGCTTGAATTAGACCTTGAAAATAAACTTATCCTTAAAAAAAGAAGGCTTTTATTCAACTTCGCCTTCCCAAGCAAGCATGCCGCCGCTCATGTTCGTTACATCAAACCCTTGGCTTTGTAGATAATCCGTGGCTTTCCCGCTACGGCCACCTGAACGGCACACCATAATATACGGTTTGTTTTTATCCAGTTCCTGCGTACGGAATTCCAATAATCCTAGCGGTATATGTGTAACGCCCGGAATATGCCCTGCTTGGACCTCATCTACTTCACGAACATCGATCAAATTTAAATGCTCACCGTTTTCTAAGCGTTTCTGTACTTCTTGAGGCATAATTTCTTTCATGTTATTTTTCCCCCTTAAATTTCCAATGGCTTAAACCACCCTGAACATTCGTGATATTTGTATAGCCACGTCTTTTTAATTTTTTGCATGCTTGATTGCTTCTTATACCAGTTTGGCATATGACTACAATTTCTTTATCCTTAGGCAAATCTTTAAAATTAGATTTAAGCGGGACATTTTGGAATTGTTCAATATGCCGTCCCTTGTACTCGATCGGGGATCGAACATCTATAAAAACCTTATTCGGATCATGTAGCATTGTTTTAAGCTGCTGTGTCGTGATTGTATTAATCCCCTTTGCCGGCGTTAGTCGATAAACGAGAAACGCAATAAGTATAAGTATCAAAATCCACTCTATCACTGGTGCCTTCACTCCTAATTTATGCTGATTAATTTTTTTGTTCATTGATTTTCTTAAGGCTATTATACACGAGAATTAATCGAAAGCCTTTAGGAGAGTTCCAACTCAAGGATTTTATACTTTTTTTGGGTTCCAGCCTTTTTTTCGCGAATAAACTAGATTATTATTAACTTTGTCCAGCATTTTTGTATGCTAAAAACAGATATGAAATTATCCTGTTCTGTATAGCGGGGGAAATACAAACACATTTGCAAAAGGCGCACTGATAAAGGGGGATGTATATGATAATTAGAGAAGCAACTATAGAGGATGCACTAGCAATCGCTAAGGTACAAGTGGATACTTGGCGAACAACATATAAAAATATCGTTCCCGATGATTATTTAGAGAATATGTCTTATGAGCATAGGGAAAGCATCTGGAGTCGAGTTATCCCGCAATGCTATGTCTATGTAGCCGAAACAAATGATGGCAAGATAGTTGGTTTTGCATCTGGAGGGAAAGCTGTTAATGGCGAATATGACGATTATCC
>DAMDNS010000155.1:0-6374 GCA_032083605.1 Ureibacillus sp. | reverse complement strand
TTCGGGCTTATCTCCCCATATATGTGCGACCATTGGCTGTTCATCTTCTGTAAAGAGCAAACGTCCTTGCACACTTTTATTTCCCTCTGGATGACAGTAGCTGTCCGAGTTTGTAAACTCCGTAAAAAATACATCCGGTCTAGCTGCTTTACTCACCACATGGCGAAAAATCACATGCGTTACCTCTTCCATCGGTGCAAGTACAAAAAATGGTCGTGGCAAATCACGCCAAAAATTATCTATCATTTTCTAACTCAATTCCTCTCTTATCAATACAACGTCCAAAATCATAAAGGTAAAAGTTACTTTGAACATTTTAGTGGTGAAAATCTATAATTTCGAAATGTTTTTAAAGGATTACTTACAATTCTAACCAAGCAACAGCTTCACAGTGAGTTGTTTGCGGAAACATGTCTACTGGCTGGATTTCTTTTGTTTTGTAGCCGCCATCTTCCAGGATACGAAGGTCGCGTGCAAGTGTGGCAGGGTTGCATGAGACGTAAACTACGCGTTTTGGTTTTTGCTCGATGATTGTTGTTAATAAAGCTTCATCGCAACCTTTGCGCGGAGGATCGACTACTAGAACATCTGCTTCTTTGCCATCGGAATACCAGCGCGGGATTACCTCCTCAGCTGGGCCTGCTTCAAAATAAGTGTTGGTAAAGCCATTGATTTCCGAATTGCGCTTCGCATCTTCTATAGCTTGCTCAACGATTTCAACACCCATTACCGATTTTGCTTTTTGTGCTAAGAATAATGAAATCGTTCCGATACCACAGTAAGCATCAATTACTCGTTCATTGCCAGTAAGCTGTGCGTAATCTAGTGCCTGTTTGTACAAGACTTCCGTTTGAACCGGGTTCACTTGATAGAAGGAGCGGGCAGAAATTTCGAAGCGAACGCCACCAATTGTGTCCTCGATAAAATCTTTCCCCCAAAGTGTCACGGTTTCATTTCCAAGAATCACATTCGTTTTTTCGATGTTAATGTTTTGTACAATCGAAGTCACATTCGGCACAAGCTTTTGAATTAGAGCGATTGCCTGCTCTTTTTGCGGGAACTTGTGCTTGTTTGTGACAAGGACAACCATCACTTCCCCTGTTGCGCGCCCTTTACGAACTACCACATGGCGGAGCATCCCTTGATGAGACGCTTCTTTATACGGCTGTACACCGATTTCCATCAGTTCCTTTTTCAGGTTCGCCATCATGGCATCTGCTTCACTCACCTGGATTAAACAACGTTCCATATCCACGATTTCATGAGATTTGGATTTATAAAAACCTGCAATCGGACCCGTTTCCGTCATTGAAAATGGAATTTGCGACTTGTTTCGGTAATTCCATGGATCCTGCATCCCCTTTACAGGCAACACAGGGGCATCGATTTTCCCGATTCGCTTCATCACATTGCGAACCATGTTTTCCTTCCATTTCAGCTGTCCTTCATAAGACAAATGCTGCACCTGGCAACCACCACATTTACCGAAATAAATACAAGGCGCTTTTACTCTGTCGGGTGATTCTTTTATGATATCTACGATTTTCGCAAAGCCGTAGTTCTTTAATGTTTTTAATACGTGGACCTCAACCGTTTCTTCCGGCAATCCCCCTTGAATAAACAAAGGATACCCATCAACCTTCGCCACGCCATTCCCATCATGCGTCAAATCTTCTATATAAACTGTTCTGCGATCATTCTTCTTTACTGGTGCTACCATCTTCCGTCCTCCGTTTCAGTTATTATATTGTAGCAAAAATAAAGACGACTCAAAAGAATTTTGAGGCGTCTTTATTTTCTGCGCCGAAAGCCTGCGTCAGGCGCAAAAATCTTTGAATCAAAATTAGCTTTTATCTTAAAAATTTAACTAAATAACAAAACAACTCAACAGCCATTTGAGTTAGATTCTTTTTTTGCACCGAAAGCTCGCGTCAGGGGTAAAAAACAGTAACTTGAGTTTGCTTTATTTTCTGCGCAGAAAGTCTGTGTCAGGCGCAATACAATAACTTTATTTTTCCTTATTCTTGTGCCTAAGCTTGCGTCAGGCACAAAAAGTATCTACCTTACTAAAATAAAATCATGAAGTACGTTTTAGAGGATATCCACCTCGCTAAACTGCTTCATCACCTTCATGATGCACTTTTCAGATGATAGCCACTCCTCAAAAGTGCTTCATCACCTATATGAAACGTATTTCACTCGAAATCCACTGCTCGAAACTGCTTCATCACCCATATGAAACGTATTTCACTCGAAATTCACTTCCCTAACGCGTTTCATTCCCAATATGAACATCAAAATCTTTACCAAGCCGTGTTTTTCTCCCTCACAAAAGCAACTCCCCCAAAAACAAAACCCCACACAGCAGCTAGTCTAACTTAACTAACCGCCATACAGGGTTCATTCTCTCAATCGCTTAATTATTCAACTCTATCCAGATCACGGATATCATCTAATGGGACGAAGACTTCGATGTGTCTTTTTAGGTTTGTGAAGGTTACGGGTGCATCGCCGCCGTATTCTCCGTCCAAGTTGATGTGGATGTTTTCTTCATCGATTGTGGATGTTACTTTGACCACACTTGCTTTTTTGTAGATTAAGTTTGGATCGTTTAGATGTTCTCCGCGCAAGGCCAAAGAAGCAATTCGAATAAAATCCGCGATGTTGCATTTTTTCAGAATCATCATCGTGAATAGGCCGTCATTGATGCTTGCATCTGGTGCGATTTTTTCAAATCCCCCTACGGAATTGGTTAAACCGCATAAGAACATCATGGCCTCACCTTCGAAAACCTCATCGTCGTATTCAATTCTCATCGTTGTGGCTTTAATCGATGGAATCATCTCTATGCCTTTTAAGTAATAGGCAAGCTGACCAAGAAGGGTTTTCATTTTGCTTGGTACTTCGTAAGTTAACTCCGTAATGCGACCACCAGCAGCAATATTGATAAAGTAGCGGTCATCATCTATTAATCCAACATCTACAGGGATTGTATCGCCTTTTACGATAATATCGATTGCTTCGTCGATTTTTCTGGGAACCCGGATTGCTCGGGCAAAATCATTGGTAGTTCCCATTGGCACGACGCCTAACTTTGGCCGCTTTTCATAAGGGCTCATTCCAGCTACAACCTCATTTAATGTACCGTCACCGCCAGCAGCAATAATAATATCGAAACCACGTTCAACAGCATGAGCAGCCGCTTGTTTTGCGTCTCCTTCACATGTTGTCGCATGACAAGAGGTCTCATAACCTGCCATTTCCAGTTTCTCTAACACTTCAGGCAAATTCTTGCGAAACAGTTCTCTACCCGATGTAGGATTATAAATGATTCTCGCTCTTTTCATATTTTTTTCCATCCTATACCTTTTATTATGTAAAAACTATTTAGGCGCAAAAAGGTTCCCTTCAATAACACAAAAAAAGCTTTTGAAATTGAAGAGAACTTTCCCCTAAATCTATTTTATGATAACGCTTTCGTAATCACAGATTTCATATCTTCATATACCCAGTTTGCACATTGCGGGTCTTTTACATATTTCTCCTGCAAGTTAGTATACATCTCTTTTTGTTTTTGTTCAAATGAAGGGTCGTCTTTTGCAGGAAGTTCCGCGCGCATATCCATTACTAATTGTTGTAATTGTGGTGCTCGTGGTCCCCATTTCCCAATCACTTCGCCTTGTTCGCTCAAGATTAGATAAATTGGAATTCCTCTGCCGCCATTTGTTAAATAACGATCGATTAAATCTGTATCTGCATCACGGAATGCACAACGAATTTCTAATCCGGCTTCTTCTGCGATTTTACGGATGACCGGGTTATTTAACATAGCATCACCACACCAGTCTTCCGTTATTGCTAATATGTGTGGATTTTTTGCTTTTAATAATTGAAAAACTTCATCATTGGCGTTCACCTTAAAGTTTTCATATACCTTAAAGCTCGGGTCTTTTAGATGCGTTGTCATTTGGTCCATATACTCTGCCATTGTCATGGATTCTTCAAAATATTGTTGTTCAGTTTTCAATGTTAATCTCTCCTTCCTTATTAATTCCATTTTGCATCGCTTTTACAAGAAATACAATTTTTCTGTTTCGGCTAAAGAAAAGCCCCTATAAGCCAAATTCAACATTCAACTTACAGGGGCTATTGTGAACCATTACGTGTAAATTAAATACGTAAAAGGCACTTATCTTTTATTAATCTCTTCAAGCAGGATTTTGTTTACCATTGGTGGGTTTGCTTGTCCTTTTGAAGCCTTCATGATTTGACCTACCAAGAAGCCAATTGCACGGTCTTTCCCGTTTTTGAAGTCTTCAATTGATTGTGGATTTGCATCCAATACTTCTGTTACTAAGCCAAGTAGAACAGATGGATCAGAGATCTGTACCAATCCTTTTGCTTTAACGATTTCGTTTGCGTCTCCACCGTTTTTCACAAGCTCAGTGAATACTTTTTTTGCAATCTTAGATGAGATTGTTCCATCAGCGATTAATTTCACCATGCCGCTTAAGTTTGCTGGTGTTAATGGCGTATCGCCAAGCTCTTTTTGTTCTGCGTTTAAGTAAGCTGAAACGTCACCCATCAACCAGTTGGCAGAAAGTTTTGCATCTGCTCCAAGAGCGACCATTTCATCAAAGAAATCAGAAATGACTTTGTTTACAACCAGCACGCTTGCATCGTAGTTATTTAAGCCAAGCTCTTCAACATAGCGCTTTTTGCGAGCATCTGGAAGCTCCGGAATAGAAGCTTTTACGCGCTCTAACCATTCATCATCGATATGAAGGTCCACTAAGTCCGGCTCTGGGAAGTAACGATAATCATCTGTCCCTTCTTTTACACGCATTAAAATTGTTTTACCTGTTTTCTCATCAAAACGACGAGTTTCTTGCTTGATTTCGCCACCGGACATCAATACCTCTGCCTGACGAACCTCTTCATGTTCAAGACCTTTACGGACAAAGTTGAATGAATTCAAGTTTTTAAGCTCTGCTTTTGTACCGAATTCTTCTTGACCATAAGGACGAATTGAAATGTTGGCATCACAGCGAAGTGACCCTTCTTCCATACGTACATCAGAAACGCCTGTATATTGAATAATTGATTTTAATTTTTCAAGATATGCATACGCTTCTGCTGGTGTTCGGATATCCGGCTCAGATACGATTTCCACAAGCGGTGTTCCTTGACGGTTAAAGTCAACTAATGAATAGCCATCACCATGTGTTAATTTACCTGCATCCTCTTCCATATGAAGGCGTGTAATCCCGATTCTTTTTGTATAACCAGGTTGTCCATCAGTACCTTCGATTTCGATTTCAATCCAGCCATTTTCGCCGATTGGTTTATCAAATTGAGAGATTTGATAAGCTTTCGGATTATCTGGGTAGAAGTAGTTTTTACGGTCAAATTTTGTTTCTTGGTTGATGTCCATGTTAAGTGCAAGTGCAGCCTTCATCGCATAATCAACAACGTTTTTATTTAATACAGGTAATACCCCTGGGTAACCAAGGTCAATAACTGTTGTGTTTGTATTTGGCTCTGCACCAAAATGGTTTGGTGCCGGAGAGAAAATTTTAGAATCCGTTTTTAACTCAACGTGCACTTCTAAACCGATTACTGTTTCAAAGTTCATAATTATTTACCCTCCCAAATTTGAGGAGTTTCTTTATGGAATTCAGTCGCTTGCTCGTAAGCATAAGCCGTACGATAGATTGTTTCCTCATCGAAATGTTTCCCGATAATTTGTAAACCTAATGGCAGTCCTTTATCAAATCCGCATGGAATTGAAATGGCAGGAACACCTGCAAGGTTAATAGGAATTGTCAGGATGTCATTTGCATACATAGTCATTGGATCATCAATATTGGCGCCAATTTCGAATGCTGCTGTCGGAGCAGTTGGTCCAACAATCACATCATAGTTCTCAAATACCTTATCGTAGTCTTGTTTAATCAATGTACGTGCTTGTTGTGCTTTTTTGTAGTATGCATCGTAAGTACCAGCACTTAATGAATAAGTACCTAGCATAATACGACGTTTTACTTCATCGCCAAAGCCTTGTGCACGTGTTTCTTTATAAAGCTCCATTAAGTTTTTCACGCCTTCAGCACGGAACCCGTAACGGATACCGTCAAAACGAGAAAGGTTGGAAGAAGCCTCTGAAGAAGAAAGAATATAGTATGCCGCTAAAGCGTATTTAGAGTGCGGAAGGGATACTTCATCAACTGTAGCACCCAAGCCTTTTAACACTTCAAGAGCTTGTAATACTGAATTTTTCACTTCTTCGTTAACACCTTCGCCAAGGTATTCTTTTGGTACGGCAATACGCAAGCCTTTGATGTCGCCATCTAATTTAGCCGCATAGTTTGGCA
>DAMDNS010000154.1:0-6395 GCA_032083605.1 Ureibacillus sp. | reverse complement strand
ACTTTAATGGGATGGATTTGTATTCTGCTTTCCGGTAGAAAACAAATTCATCTTTTTTGATTTATACGTATAGATAAATTCTATAGTTAACAAATAAAAATTCAATTATTTTTATAACTAGATTAGTGTTAATATTGAGAAAATTCACTTTAATGGCAAAGAGAAGTGTAAGGAGGATTCAAAATTGGAAATTAACCAAAAGTTAGTAGCTATTCAGCAAGCAGTAGATCATCGTGATGCAGAACTCAGGGAAATAGCTTTAAGGATTCATGCAAATCCCGAACTGAGTTTCAAGGAGCATAAAGCTGCAGAGTGGTTGACTGAACCTTTAGAAGAGGCAGGTTTTGCAGTTGAAAAAGGGTTAGCAGGTTTAGAAACGTCGTTTTATGCAGAATGGCAAGGAGCAGAAGACGGGCCAACAATTGCATTTTTGGCGGAGTACGATGCACTTGCAGGGCTTGGTCACGCTTGCGGGCATAACATTATCGGAACTTCAGCTGTTGGAGCAGCGCTCGCCCTAAAAGATGCCCATCCGGAATTACCGGGAAGAATTTTGGTAATCGGAACGCCCGCCGAAGAAGAAGGCGGCGGCAAAATTATTATGGCAGAAGCGGGAGTATTTGACGATGTCGATGTTGCCATGCTTTGCCATCCACACAAGATGAATATGGTGTTGCGGGGAGGCTTGGCATGTGTGGACGCTACACTTAAGTTCCACGGCCGCTCAGCCCATGCTGCGTCTGCCCCTGAATTGGGGATTAGTGCATTGGATGCGATGATTGGTACTTTTGTGGCAATCAATTCACTACGGCAATCCTTTAAAGACGATGTAAGAATCCATGGAATTATTACCAAGGGCGGGGAAGCGACAAATATCATTCCTGATTTCTGTGAAGCGCAGTTTTTGCTACGGGCCATCAATACAGAAGAATTAGAAGTAGTGCGGCAAAAGGTTTATGCTGCAGCCAGACATGCTGCAGAAGCGGTCGGGGCTTCAATCGATATTGAAGAAGGACTTATTTATGCAGAACGGAACAACAACCATGCCTTGGCTGCTCAATTCCAATCCAGCATGGAGTCCCTTGGGAGAGAAGTTAGTCCGCCGCCAGTTAAAGGTGGGGTAGGTTCTTCGGATATTGGGAATGTCAGCCGCATTACGGCAGTTATTCATCCATATGTGAAAATCACGGAGTTTTCAACCCATACGAAGGAGTTTGGTGAAGCTACCCGTTCAGAAGAAGGGATGCAGGGCTTGAATACCGCTGCAAAAGCGTTGGCTATGACAGCTTTTAATATATGCACGGATCCCGATTTGCTACGTGAGATAAGGGAAGAATTTGAAGATTGGAAAAGCAAAAATACCAAGTAAACAGCAAGAACGCTTTAGCAATCTATTTTGCATTTAGATTTATATAAATTTATAAAGGGGGAAATTGATATGAGCATGAATACTGGGAAACTAACAGACGATGCAAAATTCGGAAGTAAACAAGAATCAAGAAAAATAAAGGACTTCTTTAAGATGCCGCATACATTTGTCATATTGCTGTTCTTAATCTTTGCGGCCGCCGCTTTAACCTATATACTTCCTTCGGGCGAATTTGAAAGAGTAACGGAAGAAACAACAGGCAGAACATTGGTAGTACCTGGTTCTTATGCAGCGGCAGAAGGTAATCCCGTTAGTCTGCTGGAAGTCCCGCTGGCCATTGTCCATGGATTGACAGGTGCAGCGGATATTGTTTTCTTTATCTTTATCATCGGTGGCGTTTTTCAAATTATCAACTCCACTGGTGCCATTGATGTGGTTGCAGCACGCATAGGCAAAAGCTTCATGAATAAGGGGTTGCTCATTATTCCCGTGTTCATCGGCGTTTTTTCGGTAGGCGGCTTTACAATGGGAATGTCTTCTGAAGTGCTTGCTTTCGTTCCAATCGGCATAGCCATCTCTCGATCTCTTGGTTATGATGCGATCACGGGAACAGCCATGATCATGCTCGGAGCTTCCATCGGATTCACAGCAGGATTAATGAATCCATTTAACGTAGGGGTCGCTCAAGCAATTGCTGAGGTTCCCATCTTCTCTGGAATGGGTTTGCGTGCTGCCTTATTGGGCGTATTAATCCTGGTGACTGCTGGGTATGTGATTCGCTATGCAAAGAAGGTGAAAGCGAATCCGGAAAAAAGTCTTGTCTATGATTTGGAGCAGGAAGAAAAAGGGCAGAGTACCTTCGACTTTGACGCATTACCTGCTTTAAAAATTACTCATATTATTACTTTGGCTACAATTGCACTTGGTTTTGGGGTATTGATTTGGGGAGTGAGAGAACTTGGCTGGTGGATGGAAGAACTAGCTGCATTTTTCCTGGGTCTTGGTATCATCGTCGGTTTTCTTTCCAAATTTGGTCCAAGCAGAATTGCCACTGAGTTTGTAAAAGGAGCAAAAGCAATTACTTTCGGAGCGTTCATTGTCGGAATTGCCCAAGGTGTCGTCATCGTGCTGGAGCAAGGGGTTGTCGTAGATACGGTAATCAATTCAATGTCTACGGTGGTTGGACAGCTTCCTGCATCTATTCAAATTCTTGGGATGTATGGTTTTCAGGTGATTATGAATGTGTTTATCACATCCGGTACTGGTCAAGCCGCAGCAACAATGCCGATTCTGGTCCCGCTCGCTGATCTAGTAGAAATTTCAAGACAATCTGCAGTCCTTGTCTTCCAATTGGGCGACGGGTTGACAAACGTTATTTTGCCGACCTCATCCATGCTGATGGGAAGCTTGGCGGTTTCTGGCATCAAGTATCAGGAATGGGTTAAATTTATCTGGCCATTGATACTAATCTGGCTTGGTGTCGGTGCAGTGTTCATCTTGATCGCCCAAGCGATTGGTTATTAAGCAAGCTATTAAAGAGGGGATGAATAGATGACTACTCATTCAGAAACTCATGAGGACAGTAAATTGTATGACAAAATCGACCGGGAACGGTTGAAGACATATGTTCAGGAACTTTGCCGATTTGACCGTCTAACGGGCGGAACAGGAGCAGAACAGGCAGCCGCTTATATTGTCGATACATTAAAGGAGTTTGACATCGGATATGAGCGATATCAATTCGATAATTTTTTTAGCGATCCCGTGAAAGGACAAGTATTGGTAAGTGCTTTACCGAACGATGAGATAAAGGCCAAAGCCCGGTCATTTTGCCCTTCAGTACCAGAGGGAATAGAAGGAGAGCTTGTCTATGATGAATATAGTTCGATTTTCAAATCGGGCTCTCTGGAAGAAGAAGAATGGCTGAAGAGTTTGGCTGGAAAAGTGGTGCTGAGCAGGAATTATTACGAAGACTACGTGAAAAAACTTGAATACGCCGGAGTTAAAGCCCTTATCCATATTTGGCATTCGTCGGAAAACGTGATTCATGAAGAAACAGTCGGACCGATCTGGGGCACTCCCACGATAGAAAATGTTCGACTCCTGCCCAAAATACCGGTTGTCGGCATCACAAAAAAAGACGGAGAGAGCTTGATCAAAAAATTGCAAGAAGGACCGTTTGATGTTTTAGTAAAAACCGAAATGACGGAGGGCATAAAGAAAGTGAGCTTGCCGGTTGCCTTTATACCTGGGGAAACGGAAGAATATATTCTTGTCTCAAGCCATTATGATTCGTGGTATATGGGAGCAACAGATAACGCAGTAGGGAATGCACTATGCCTGGAGTTGGCCAGGGTGTTTTCGCAGGAAAATACGAAAAGGCTGCGCGGCATAAAATTTGCATGGTGGCCAAGTCATTCGAACGGCAGGTATTCCGGGTCTGCCTGGTATCGGGATCACTTTTGGAAGGACTTGGATGAGAATTGTATAGCACACATCAATATCGATTCTCCCGGTTCACAAGGTGGAGAGAAAATCATTGCCAGGAGTTCTATGTTGGAAGATCGAAGTTGGTTGGATGGAACAATCGGGCGATTCTTGGGAGAGGCTCCATTAAGGACCACGTTTTTGCCAAGAGGGGCAGACCAATCCTTCTGGGGCGTCAACATCCCACTACACATCAACTTGAAATATCAGCCTGAAGTACCCACTGAAGCAAATAGTCCAGGTAGTGGGGGAGGCTGGTGGTGGCATACAGAAGAAGATCTGCTGGATAAAGTAAACTTTGACCTTTTGTACAGAGATACGAAAATACATGCGTCACTCATACAAAGTTTAGTGTTGAAAAAAGTTTTGCCGTTGGATTTGACGGGTTTTCTTGAAAATGCGGAAGTGTTGCTAAAGGAAATAGACCAACAATCTGATAAAGAATTTGACTTTACGCCCATCTATGATGAGATAGAGCAATTGCTTTTCCATTGTAAAAGCGAAAAACTAGTGAATTTGCTGGGAACAGAGACGGCGAATAAGTTGCTTAAAAATATTGGAGGCTCTCTCAATCGGCTGATGTTTTCATCTGTCAGCAAATATGAATTTGATTTAATCGAACCATTCGAACCCTTCCCGGGAATAAGCAAAGTGAAGAATATTTACCGGGAAAACACCTCAGCCGAAACGTTTCTATTTACTCAAACGTACTTTGTCCGGCAAAGAATTCGGTTTATCGAAGAGATGAAGCGAGTGAGAGAAGAATTCCAAAGGGTATTGCGTGAAGCGGAAGAAAGTTTATGAGAAAAACGAATTCGATAAAAGAGAAAATGAAACAGCTGCTCTTTTTAAGCATCCCTATTCTAATCACTCAGATTTCTTTATTCTTGCTGACATTTATTAATTTGACCATGTCCGGCAATGTGGGTCCAAGTGACTTAGCTGGCGTGGCGATTGGCAGCAGTTTATGGACACCGGTCTATATGGGCTTAAATGGGGTTATTCTTGCCCTTACCCCAGTCATAGTGCAGTTGCTAGGTGAAAACAACGAAAAAGAGATTCCTTTTAAAGTGTATCAAGGGATGTATCTAGCGCTCTTCTTGTCCATCACTGTAATTGCTGCGGGATTCTTTCTTCTGGATCCTCTGCTAAATAGAATGGATTTAACAGGAGAAGTTCGAAATGTTGCAAGAAATTATCTTACAGGGTTATCCTGGGGGATTTTTCCGCTTTTTCTGTTTAACGTTTTCCGCTGTTATTTAGATGCCATCGGATTGCCTCGTTTCACGATGTTTGTTATGTTGGCCTCTTTGCCAGTTAGTTTCGTGACAAATTATATCTTGGTATTCGGCAATTTCGGTTTTGAGCCCCTGGGCGGCGCAGGAGCTGGATATGCCACTGCCCTGACCTATTGGGTTATGTGCATTTCGGCTTTTGCCATGATTCATTGGCGGGGTTCTGAAAAAAGCTTTAATATATTCAGAGATTTTACGAGGTTTTCATCGAAGGATGTTGCCAATCTCTTGAAAATCGGAATTCCCATCGGCTTTTCCATCTTTTTTGAATCGAGTATTTTTGCAATAATTACATTGCTAATGAGCGAGTTCAGTACAGAAACGATTGCGGCAAATCAAGCTACCATCAATTTTTCGGCTTTGTTGTATATGATTCCAATGAGTATTTCACTTACATTGACCATCGCCATTGGCTTCGAAGTCGGGGCTGGCAGGCTGGAAGATGCGTATCAATACAGCAAATTGGGATTGTATATATCCATTGGTTTTGCTGTTTTCTGTACCATCTTTTTAGTAGTCTTCAGAAATCTGATAGCGGCAATTTACACAAATGATCCATCTGTATTATCGCTGATTGGTCAATTCCTGATCTATGCCAGTGTCTTTCAACTGGCTGATGGAATTGCTGTTCCCATAAAAGGTATTCTCAGAGGGTATAAAGATGTAAACATTTCTTTAGTGATTTCCATCATTTCTTACTGGGGATTAGGCTTACCGGTAGGCTATCTCCTAGCCAATTACACGGGATTCGGCGCTTTCGGCTATTGGATCGGCCTGATTCTCGGTTTATCGATTGGAGCGCTTTTGCTGTGGTATCGCCTTCGTCAAGTCGGATACAGACAAGTGGTGTATTAAATAATAAGAAATTTAAAACCTATCCACTAAACCATTAGATTTTTTCTGTTCACAAAATGAGTGGAAGAGTTTATATATCAAGGATTTTCGGGAGTAGAATAATTTCCAAGGGAGAGAAGATTCTTGAAGAGAGTTATTAAAATATCGCCTATATCAAGGACACAATAAAAAAGAGCTCAAGTGATTGGAAGATGTTTCCTATTTCGAATAGGAGGCATCTTTTTTTTATTCCAATAATTTTTTGTTTTTTTAAATCAGTTAGTCCAAATATAAGGCATCAGCACTTTTAGAATTTAATATTTTTTGTAAAAATTACCTTTAAATATAGAAAATAGCATTAATTACAATGGTATAATAAGGGTAAAATGTTTAAATTAAATAGTTTGATA
>DAMDNS010000153.1:0-6407 GCA_032083605.1 Ureibacillus sp. | reverse complement strand
CTTGTATAAGCACACAAATTCTCTTGTATAAGCACACAAATTCTCTTGTATAAGCACACAAATTCTCTTGTATAAGCACACAAATTCTCTTGAATTCCACACAGATTATATGTAGTGTGTAAATACACATTAATAATAACGTGTACTTAATATGAAGAATGGTTTAGTTGTGAAAGATAATGCATTAATAAACGCCAGCTATAATTTGGAACTAACAGAACAGCGTTTAGTGATGCTTGCGATTATTAATGCAAGGGAATTGGGGCAAGGCATCACAGCAGACAGTAAGCTTGAAATACATGCTAGTGATTATGCAAAGCTATTTAATGTATCACCTGATGCGTCTTATAAGGCCTTGAAAGAGGCTGTAAATAATCTATTTAATAGACAGTTTAGCTATACCGCTGAATATAAAAAAACTGGAAAGGTCGGTGTTGTTCGCTCTCGTTGGGTGAGCCGGATTTTTTACGTTGACGACTTAGCGTTATTAGAAATTACTTTCGCTCCTGACGTGGTGCCCTTAATTACTAGGTTAGAAGAACATTTTACTAAGTACGAGGCTAAACAAGTTGCCCATTTAACAAGTAAATATGCGACTAGGCTTTATGAGTTATTAATTTCTTGGCGTGAAGTTGGTAAAACACCAATTTTTGAACTTCAACAATTACGTAAAAATTTAGGTGTCGAAGATGATGAATATCAGCGTATGCACCACTTTAAAAGTCGTGTATTAGAAACAGCTATTACTCAGATCAATGAGCATACAGACATTAAGGCTACATATGAACAGCATAAGCAGGGACGAACAATCACTGGGTTTTCATTCAAATTTAAGCAAAAGCAAATAAGAACTCAGGCTAAAAAAAATAAAAATATAGGAGATTTTTTTAACCGAATGACTGATTCACAACGTCTTAAGTTTGGATCTAAACTTGCCTATGATGAGCGTGTACAAAGTGAATATAGCCACTTAATTGGTACTGGAAATTATGAACAATTCGGACAACTTTTAGCTGAAATGCTAGCAGAAAAAAGACACTTTGAAATGTTCTTTCCTTTGCTTGTAGAGCATGGTTTTAACGTATAAAAAAGCTTTCTTAGTAAGTTTTTAAGATAATTGAACTAACTAGATAATATTTAGAATTATCAAACTATGAGACAAAAAAATTGTTCTTATAAGATAATATTTAAAAATTATTTTTGGAGAATGTTTGTGAAAAAATGGATATTAAGTACTTTAGCAGTACTTTTATTAGTAGGTTGTGCGACAGTAATTCCTTATAACCAGAAGGCAATGAGCTTACAAATAGGCATGACGAAACAAGAAGTAGTATCTCTATTAGGAAATCCAAAAAAGGTGGCTGCAAGAAAGACACCGCAAGGTTTTGAAGAGAAATATTCTTATTGGGGGCTATCAAGAGTAGGTTATATCAGCATGGATAATGAAATGCTTTCTCAAGATAGATTATATGTCACCTTATTAGATGGAAAGGTCATTGAATGGGGAGATAAATATGATCCATCTACAATGATGGACAAAAATTTAGAAATCACTCAAAAAACGGCCGAGCAATATAGACAACTTTATCAAAATAAAAACTAATTAGATTTAAGGTTAAATAACTCTCTATCTCTATCTTCTGTTAAATACTCGTTGAGTTCAGCGAGTATTTTTTCTTTATTGGCTTCATTGGCATTCATTTTTTTAATCAAATAAGAACCAAGCAAAATTTTACGTCGAGTATCATCCTTTCTTTCCTGCTCTTTCTGCTTTGACTTCTCTCTAGCTTCGATAGCTTGTTTACGAGCCTTTAACTGTTTCAGCTTCTCTAACTGGGCTTCAATTTTCTTTTCAAGAGTTTCAGCAGCTTTTGTCATGATTCAGATTTCGGGATATAGAAAACCACTCAAGCATAAGGCCCTATGAATTGAAATTCAAGCGGGCTATATGCTATCGTGTTTTTCATGAAATGCGCACTTACGACTTGGATTTCATCCAAGTCAAAGTTTGCGTAAGGGGAATCCCCTTAACCCCAAAAAATTGCTACGCAATTTTTTAAAAGCAAAAGCAAAACCATTACAAGGCTAAGGCATGGCAATTTATCACTGTACGACTAAGACCGTTAACCGAAGTTCGGGACGAACTGCGGTAGCATCTATGGCCTATCGTGCAGGAGAAAAATTGACAGATGAACGGACAGGATTAACGCACGACTTCAAAAGAAAAGAAGGTGTGGTTTATACAGAGATTCTTTCTAACTTGGATACTGAGTTAGACCGAAGCAAAGTTTGGAATCTGGCAGAAAAATCAGAAAATCGGAAAGATGCCCGAACTGCACGTGAATGGGTGATTGCTCTACCGGACGAACTGGACGAAGAACAGCGAAAAGAACTAGCAAAAGAGTTTGCCCAATCTTTAGTAGACCGTTATGGGGTGATTGCAGACTTAGCCATTCATGCGCCTAGCCATAACGGCAATGATAAAAATCATCACGCGCATATCTTGCTGACTACGCGCAAGGCTGAACTCGATCAAGATCATAATCTGGTGCTGAAAGATAAGGCCGATATTGAATTAAGTAACACCAAAAGAAAAAGCTTAGGCATGGGAACAAGCCAGGAAGAAATTAAACAGATTCGAGCCACCTGGGCAAACTTAGCTAATCATGCTCTGGAATATGCAGGGTATCGGGAAAGAATCGACCACCGCAGTTATGCCGATCAAGGTAATCAGCTACAAGCCACCATACATGAAGGCAGTAAAGTCACCCAGATGCGCAGAAAGGGCATAGATACTGAAATTAGCCGTTTCAACGACACGATCAAACAGCAGAACAGTCAACAGCTCCAATACAAACAACAGCACAAGGAACAGACCTTAGAACAGGGTTTCAACCGTGTTGAAAAAGGCTTTGAGCAATGGAAGAAAGATCAGGAAGCTAAACGTCTGGAACTGGAACATAAAAAGCAGTTAAAGCTACAGCAAGAACAAGCGATGAAGCTGAAACAACGCAAAAGCATGAATAGAAATGGGCCTTCCCTATGAGCAATCAAAACGATTTAGACGACCAGTTATATATTTTATTGGCATCCATGAAGGAATACAGGGAAGCCATAGCAGACGATAACAAGCGATTAGAGACGTTTTACAATAAGGTAGCTAGTGGGGTACTAGAACAGAGCAAAAAGACCCTAAATAACGCAAATCAGGAAGCTACACGCGCCCTTCAGAGACGTATTCAGGAGTTAGATAAAGCCACCGATAAATTGAACTACAGATTTATTGCCTTGTTGTGTGCAATTTTCCTTAGTCTGGTATTGGTTTTTCTGTCTTTTATATTTTTATTCATTCCAAGTTTTGACGAGATCAAAGAACGTCGTGCAGAAGCAGCTTGGCTAGAACAAAGATATAATCTAGATATTAAAAACTGTAATGGTAAATCCTGTGTCCGAATTATGAAAAATGACTGTCACGGAACAAACAAGGATTATTGCGTGATTGACCCTAAATAAATACGGGTAAGTACTTTGCTCGGTTCTTCTCTTAATTTTATTGATACCGGATTTCGCAAAGTGGCTCGACTTTGAAACATGGCAAAAGCCATATTTCAAAGCATCGAGCTAAATTTTAATTAAACACGTTTCAACGCCATGATATGGCGCACCATATCGTTAATGTGCTGTTTTGTTTCATCATCTTGAGAACTTAGCCAAGTTACGACATCTGCATCAAAAGCCTTTGCTTGAGCAATAGCATGGCGTTCTTGTAATTTTTTAACAAAATTCGGTTTTACTACTGGCGCATTGGTAGGGTCAAAATTTTTATAGCGTTCTAATTCATTTTGCATGGTTATACCTCCGCTTTTGATTGTGCGATGGCTCAAAGGCAGTAATGATTCTTGCAACATCACCACGTTCAACCCAAACCACTGTTAGTAGTCTACCACGATTACTTAGACCGATTGATATTAGCCGTTGCTCATCGTAATGACCAAGATCGTCAAAGGAAATCAGCTCTGGATCAAGAAAAACGCTACATACTTCTTCAAAAGTAATTTCACGCCCTCGATAGACTATTTCCATTTTTTTATCGTGCCATTCAAATAGCAGACCGTAATACTCAATCAACGGCATGTTTAGCCTTTTTCCTAGATTTACAACCTCTAAAAGTCTACTTAGAGGGTTTTACTTATTCAATAATTCATTAATTTAAATAGGTTCTAACATCCAAATTTCGTATAACAGCCATTATGTTAAATGGAATCTAAAAAGGCTGTATTTGAGTGGAAGAATGTATATATAACGGATGTCCAGGTTCTCCACTTTTATTTAATTTAAGATAATAGAGTCTGTCCGTAAGCAATTGTTTTACAAAAGTTGATCTCGCTTTAAAAACACCATCATTTCCCCAACAAGCAATAAGTTTTTGGGATTCTGCTGCTAATTGCTTTAAGTGGGCATCGTTATCAGGACCAATAGGGTCTTCTTGGGACATCATTTCTTGTGGATCAGTAGCTCTATATGCAAATAGATTAGCCATATAAATGCCACCACCTCCCCAACTTTTAGCAAAATTAATGCATCGTCTTATGGTTCGGTCATCTTGCTCATGGTCTGCAGTTGATGGATTTAAGCCGACAAAGGTAAATATTGGTTTTTCTTTATCCCAAATACGCCAAAGTGAATAACGATATTTGTTACAGTCAGAAATGATTGCCCCTTTTTCTATCATTAAATTGTCCTTCTTGATCTATTTCGAATAAGAGATTTTATGTTAAATAGGTTCGATTAAGCAGATCGTCTTCTAATTTTGAACATTGCTCATCATCAATGACTCCGGTAATACTTTGTAGCCACAACCCATCTGCTGCTAAACGAAGTAACTCTAAATCAGGATGACTATCCGTTTCTGCATGTTGAGATAATCTATTTTTTAGCCATTCCATCCAAATTTTATTAAAGGTAGGCTCTGTGATCATAGTCATTGATAACGCTGACCAAGCAGAAACCACCCCATCTATTTGATGGATAAAAGAACTATGAATATAAGCTCGTGTGAATTTACCATATTCTGTTGGATCGCGTTTAATCAAGTATTCAACTGTTTGATCTAAATCAAGAATTATTTGATTGAACATTTCTTCTATCAAATTTTTTTTATTCGGGAAATGGTGAAATACCCCCCCTTTTGTTATACCTACTGCTGTAGCAATATTTTGAATAGAAACACCAGAAATACCCTTTTGAGAAACAAGAATAGTTGCCTGTTCAAGGATGCGCTTTCGAATAACCTCTGGTTGCTTCTTTTGTTGCCGAATTTCTTTCACTTAATGACCTGCTGATTGCGAAAATAAATTAATAATTATTACGCCAGATACGATAAAACCAATTCCAATTAAAGCAGGATTATCTAGTGTCTGTTTAAAAACAAAGTAGCCAACTACAGCAGTTAGAACAATCCCAACACCAGCCCATATAGCGTATGCGATACCTAAAGGGATTGTTTTAATAACTTGTGATAATAAATAAAATGCCGTGCTAAAAAAAATAAAGACCATCACGCTTGGAAAAAGTTTTGTAAACCCTTCCGATTTAACTAAAAAACTACTTCCAATCACTTCGGAAACTATTGCAAATCCAAGTAATACATAAGCGAGTAACACACTGTTCATAAGTAATCATACCTAAAATACCAATCGGAAGGTATGTTAAATTTTCAAAAAAAAATTATCAATAATTATTTTAGATTTTCTAAAATTAACATAATACACCTTATACGAAATACAACTGTTTTTTCCTTCAAGATCATTATATTAGAGATTGCCGCCTTGAATCATAGAGCAACAAGGCGGCAACTTTTCTATTTTTTATGTTCCACGCTTACTATTTGATCATTGTTCCACGGTTTTGATTAGATATTTTAATTATTAAACTTCTTCCAGTAATAGCCGAGCGAGTGTCTACGAGCGACCACTTGGCATTAAAATTTCGCCCCTGCCTTTTCCCTGATTACAAGCTCCCTTTTGCTTCATAACGAAAGATACAGAGCATCCCGAATGGGTGCGAACTCTATTAGTCAAATTCTAGACGAGCGAAGCGAGCATAAAGACTACTGAGCGAAGCGAAGGCATAGTTTCTTTTTTATTAAATTTTCAATTCATATTTGAAAAAAAACAGCCCCTCAACCGAGCGAAAGCGAGGTTAAAACGTCCGAGCTTTAGCGAGGGCATAGGGCTGTTTTCATGCCTGCTTAGGCTTTTATATATATTTTAAAGCTTTTAAATGCTTTTACGCGAGCTGTAAGTCGCTCTATGCCTATGTTTCAGCTTGTATAAGCACACAAATTCTCTTGTATAAGCACACAAATTCTCTTGTATAAGCACACAAATTCTCTTGTATAAGCACAC
>DAMDNS010000152.1:0-6415 GCA_032083605.1 Ureibacillus sp. | reverse complement strand
TTTTGGTTGATAAAAGATAAATACTCCGGCGTTACGACTTGGATTGTTGCACTTTTTGCAATAAGCGTCACCCTTTCAACAATCGCTCTGCAGATTACACTTAAATCCACTTTATAATCCATAATAAATAATTCGGAATAGCTTTTAACTAGCCCATTGATAGTAAAGACTAAATCTAAATAAAGATGGCTTTTAGTTTCGGCAAATTGCTTTTCAACAATCGAATAAATGATTCGGTTGAACATGGTCATGTAATTTTGCATTCTTTCAAAAAGATCCTTATTGTAGGAAAGTACTTGCTCTGTCATAAAAAACTTGGCAAAATTTGCTTGCTGCTGAAACTCTCCCAATGAAATATATAAGAAATTATATAGTAGCTCCTCGTCACGCTCCGTCGACCTGACCGCTTGTTCAAGATCAGTGAGAATCCCGGTCATAAAATGGTCAATTAAACTATTAATAAGCTCATCTTTTGACTTGAAATATAAATAGAATGCTCCCTTTGATATCCCACACCGCTCTGTTATCTGCTGTACGGATGTTGCTTCGAAACCGTTTTCAGCAAACAATTCCAGCGATTTCTCCATTATGAGTTGTTTCTTTACCAATTTAAAACACCCCTACTCTTTCATTTGACAACTGACCAATTAGTCATTAGTATAAATAACTGTAAAACAAGAGTCAAATTTTTAAGGGCAGGTGTAAAAGTGAAAGGTTTAGTAAATTTTGTACTGAAAAATAAACTAGCTGTATGGTTACTAACGATCATTATTACTGTATCAGGTATTTATTCTGCTACAAGAATGAAAATGGAGTCCATTCCGGACATTTCAATTCCTTACTTAATCGTTATGGGCGTCTATCCTGGTGCTACACCAGAGCAAGTAATGAACGAATTGTCGGTCCCTATGGAAAAAGCTGTAGAAGGGCTGGAAGATGTTAAGGCAGTTTACTCAAGCTCTTCTTCAAACGTCTCTCAGATTCAGGTGGAGTATGAGTATGGCGTAGATATGGACGAGAAAAAACGTCAGCTTGAGTCCGCTCTAGACGGTGTAACTCTACCAGAAAAAGTAGAATCGCCGACAATCATGGCAATTAGCATGAATATGATGCCGGTTGTTGCACTTTCTGTCAGTAGTACAGAAGAAGATATTGTTGAGTTAACGTCAACAGTTGAAGATATACTACTTCCAAAAATCGAGAAAATAGATGGTGTTGCTTCTGCTACGATTACAGGACAACATATCGAAGAAGTAGAGTTTACATTTGATGATGCAAAAATGGCTTCCCTAGGTTTAACGGAAGATACTGTGAAGCAAATGGTTCAAGCCAGCGATATGGCTCTATCTTTAGGTCTTTATGAATTTGTTGAAGGAGAAGAAGCAGTATCTGTCGATGGGGATATTCAAACTGTCGATCAGTTAAAAGAAATGCTGATTCCTGTAACGCCATCTGCTGAAAACCCATCACCATTTGTGAAGCTTGGGGATATCGCCAAAATTGAAACAGTCGGTAAAGTACAATCTGTTTCACGTACAAACGGTGAAGATGCCATCGCAATCCAAATTGTTAAAGGACAAGAGGCGAACACTGTCACTGTAGTTAATGCAGTGAAGGATTTAATTGAAGAAGAAGAGGGGAAGATTGACGGCTTAGTTGTTGACCTCTCTCTTGACCAAGGTAAACCAATCGAGGATTCCGTATTCTCAATGGTTGAAAAAGCCGTATTCGGTGGTTTAATCGCTGTATTAATCATTTTACTATTCTTACGCGACTTTAAATCTACTATTATTTCGATAATCTCTATTCCAGTTTCAATTTTCATGGCTTTACTATTATTAAACTGGATGGATATCACATTAAATATTATGACGCTAGGTGCCATTACCGTTGCGATAGGGCGTGTTATTGACGACTCGATCGTAGTAGTAGAAAACATTTATCGCCGTATGCACTTAAAAGAAGAAAAACTTCGTGGCCGCGCATTGATTCGTGAAGCTACAATCGAAATGTTTAAGCCAATCCTTTCTTCTACATTAGTAACTGTTGCAGTATTTGCACCGCTTCTATTTGTAGGTGGCATGGTTGGAGAGCTATTCATGCCGTTCGCTTTAACAATGGCATTTGCATTAGGTGCATCCTTACTAGTTGCGATTACAATCGTACCAGCACTATCTCACTTCTTATTCCGCAAAAAGCTTTATGGCGAGAAAACAGAAAAAGCACATAAAGAAGTGGGTAAACTAGCATTATGGTATAAAGGTGTACTAGAAAAAGCATTAAATCATAAATGGATTACATCAATCATCGCGATTGTAATTTTAGCAGGTTCACTTGCCCTAACTCCTTTAATTGGCTTTAGTTTCATGGGTTCTGCAGAAGAGAAGGTTATGTACCTAACGTATACTCCTAAAGCAGGGGAATTAGCAGAAGATACGGAAGCAAATATTAAAGAAGTAGAAAAAGAATTGATGAAACGCGACGATATTGATGTCCTTCAATTATCGATTACAGAAGCTGGTAACGCTGATCCATCTGCCATGATGATGGGTGGCGGAGGCGGTGCATTAATGTACCTAATCTTTGATCCGGATATGAAAAACTTCCCTGAAGTCAGAGAAGATATCGAAGAATATGTCTTCAATATCGGTCAATCCGGTGAATGGAAATCACAAAACTTTACTTCAATGTCTATGTCAACGAATGAAGTAAGCTACACACTTTATAGTGAAGACTTAGATGATTTAATGACAGCTGTTGACCAGGTTGAGGCTGCATTAGGAGAAGTAAAAGGCCTTAAAGATATTACATCCGATGCAGAAGATCCATATGTTGAGAATGTCTTCAAGGTTTCTCAGGAACATGTTCTTCAATATGGTTTAACAACTGGTCAAATTGTGATGGCTTTATCCAATACAGGCTCTGATGAAGTCTTAACAAAAGTTGAAAATGATGGCGAAGAGATCGATGTTATTATTCAACGTGAAGCAAAAGCTGCTCCTGAATCAGTAGATGATTTACTAGCAACTGAAATCCCAACGGCACTTGGTACAACAATGCCATTGTCTGAGCTAGTAGAAGTAGAAGAAGGAACAACATTAAATACCTTAAGCCGTTCTGCCGGTGAGTACTATGCAACAGTTTCAGGTACGATTGTTGGCGATGACATCTCTGTAGCAACTGGAGAAGCCGATGAAAAAGTGGATGCACTTGAATTACCGAAAGGTGTAACAAGTGGGGTTGCAGGTGTTGCAGCAGATATGACTGAAACATTTACACAATTAGGAATTGCCATGGTTGCCGCAATTCTAATTGTATACTTCATCCTTGTTGTTACATTTGGTGAAGGGTTAGCACCATTTGCGATTCTATTCTCATTACCGTTTACAGTAATTGGTGCGTTTATCGGACTATATGTGACAAACCATACAATTTCTGTTCAAGTAATGATGGGGCTATTAATGTTGATCGGTATCGTTGTAACAAACGCGATTGTATTAGTAGACCGTATTATTCATATGGAACGTGATGGAATGGTGATGCGTGACGCTATCCTCGAAGCAGGGGCTACACGTTTACGACCAATCTTAATGACGGCGATTGCGACAATTGGAGCAATGATGCCAATGGCTCTAGGTGTTGGCGGCGGTGGTGGATTAATGTCCGCTGACCTAGCTATCACAGTAATCGGTGGTCTATTAAGTTCTACGTTATTAACATTAGTAATCGTTCCAATCGTTTACGAGCTTCTTTCTAAAATGCTTAAGAAAAATCGTAAAGATATCGAAGAAGACTAATTAGAAATGCGGAAGGTGTCTCATCGTGAGGCACCTTCTTTTTGTTGAATAAATTGATTACTTTCCAGAGTAACAGTCTATAGTGTGACATTTCCGCTCCTCACCAACTTAGTTTTGTCACACGCTCACTGGTTTCGTGACACTTCCGCTCCACGCCAACCTTATTTTGTCACATTCGCACCTGTTTCGTGACACTTCCACTCCCCGCCAACCTTGTTTTGTCACATTCGCACCCGTTTCGTGACACTTCCACTCCTTATCAACTTAGTTTTGTCACGTTCGCACTTGTTTCGTGACACTTCCACTCCCCGCCAACCTTGTTTTGTCACATTCGCACTTGTTTCGTGACACTTCCACTCCCCGCCAACCTTGTTTTGTCACATTCGCACTTGTTTCGTGACACTTCCACTCCCCGCCAACCTTGTTTTGTCACATTCCCGCTCGTTTCGTGACACTTCCGCTCCTCGCCAACTTAGTTTTGTCACATTCGCACTTGTTTCGTGACACTTCCGCTCCCCATCAACTTAGTTTTGTCCTCTTAACTCTTGTAATGTAATCTTGCCAATCTTCCACCACCACATTCCAACCTACCAGTAAATGTATTTTCCTATGTATAGGATGTGCATTTCCTGGTAAAAATACTATAGAATGCAAGATTAATGGTCGATTAATTTTCAGAAAATACTAATTTCAAAGATTGATAGCCATCGAAATCCCAATCAAACGCCAATTGTTTCACATGGAACATTTTACTAAAATAATATTCTGATTTTTTGATTTAAATGGTAAATGTGTAATATGATGAAAACGGGGTGAAGGAATGAGCTTAAAAATTTATTTAGATAATGATCAATTTATTGCAGGGACAACATTGAAGGATGCTGGAAACCCTGAACAAAATAATATGGCGCTACATGTATGCGAAGAGCCACTTGGCATTATTGAAAATCGACAAAAACTAGCAGCTGCTTTGAATTGCGGGATTAATGATTTTGTCTGTGCGAACCAAACACATAGTGCAAATGTGCATCAGGTGACCGTAGCCGATAAAGGTCGTGGCGCTCAAACTATAGACGATGCCATTGCAGACACAGATGCGCTTTATACATTTGAAACAAACACATTACTTAGTACGTTTACTGCCGATTGTGTCCCTGTTATTTTCTATAATGAAGCAGATGGGCTTACCGGCGTGATCCATTCCGGATGGCAGGGGACTATAAAAGAAATTACGCTCAAGGTATTCCAGCGTATTATTGACGAACACAAATGTGACCCGAAAGATATTAAAGTCATCCTTGGGCCAGCACTTAGCCAAGAAAAATTCGAAGTGGATGCTGATGTTTATGAGAAGTTTGTTGCCCTCGGGTATGCAGATGAATTTATATACTTTAAGGAAGAAACAAATAAATACCATATCGATAACCAGCTGACAGTAAAGAAACAATGTGAGCTTTCAGGTATTCCTTCAGAAAATATCACCATCGACAGAACCTGTACTTTTATCAGTGAGGAAGGCTTCTCTTATCGTCAGAATAAGAAAGCAGGCAGACATTTAAGTTTCATCCTGAAAAAAGAGCGCTAAAAGTCCAAAACATGAATTCGAAAACACTTCGAGTTCATGTTTTTTAATTGATTTCCGAATGAATCCTTGATTTTATGATTTTCTGCTAGTCTTATTCATATATACATTATTGAACATATTTTAGAGGGGGCTTATGTATTGCTGATTCATGTTGTCAGCCGCGGTGAGACACTTTGGCAGATTGCTGGTCGATATAACGTGAATGTAGATGCCATCCAACAAGCAAACCAATTACCTAATCCCAATCAGTTATTAATCGGACAATCCATTGTCATTCCCACTGGTGGCATAATGCACACCATTCAAGCTGGTGAAAATTTATGGTCAATTTCACGGAATTACGCGGTGCCCATAAATGCAATCGTGAATGCAAATCGAATTACTAATCCAAACCTTTTACATCCAGGTGCTTCACTTTATATCCCTCCTATCGTACACATCGTCCAGCCTGGCCAAAACCTATGGCAAATAGCTAATCAATACAGCACAACAGTCCAAGCAATCCTCACTGAAAATCAACTCTCAAATGCAAATCTTATCTACGCAGGCACGCCCTTAACTATTCCTAGAAGAAAACCGTTAATAGAAGTAAATGCTTATACGTATCAAAAGGATGCCGATGCTGCTGCAACAGTCAATGAAATCGGCCATCTACTAACATTTTTCAGTCCCTTTGCTTATCTAATTAAAGAAGATGGTTCACTCGAGCCATTTGCAGATGAGTCCATGCTTGCTGCTGCAAAATCCAAAAATGCAGTGCCCATGTTAGCTATCACCAACTTATCAGTAACTTCAACAGGTACAAACTTGGCCCATGCAGTACTAGCTAGCCCTGAAATAAGAGAAGCATTACTCACAAATGTTCTTCAGCTTATGAAGGATAAGGGGTATAAAGGATTAAACATCGATTTTGAATATGTTCAGCCTGAGGATCGAGAAAATTACAATCAATTCCTCCAATTAGCTGTAGACCGTCTACATCCGCAAAGTTTTTTTGTTTCCACTGCTGTAGCACCAAAAACAAGTGGCACGC
>DAMDNS010000151.1:0-6476 GCA_032083605.1 Ureibacillus sp. | reverse complement strand
GCATGCGTTTGCTCCGCGCGCTACTACTTCTTTCACGTTACCGCGAATGTTTAACGTTACTTGTTCTTGAGTTGCTAAAGCGAATACAGGTGTCCCCTCTTCGATTAGAGCGATAGTACCGTGTTTTAATTCTCCACCAGCAAACCCTTCTGCTTGGATATAAGAGATTTCTTTTAGTTTTAAAGCACCTTCTGAGCTCACATAGAAGTCTAGGTTACGTCCGATGAAGAATGCATTGCGAGCGATTTTTAAGTAGTCCTCGGCGATTTGTTCCAGCTCATCTTTTGAATCTACCATTGTTTGGATGCCGTTTGCCGCAATCGCTAGCTCTTGTTTTAAATCAAAGTCGATTTCTTTCCCTTTTGCTTTACCGGCTACATAAGCAGCTATTGAAAGTACTGCAACCTGTGCCACATAAGCTTTTGTAGAGGCAACCGCAATCTCTGGGCCTGCATGCAATAACAATGTATAGTCTGATTCGCGAGATAGTGTAGAACCAGCTACATTTGTTACTGTTAAAGCTGGGTAGCCCATTTCTTCTTTTACTTTCACAAGTACTTGGCGGCTATCTGCTGTTTCACCTGATTGTGAAATAAAGATGAATAATGGTTTTTCAGATAAAAGTGGCATGTTATAGCCAAATTCACTTGAAATGTGTACTTCTACCGGAATAACAGCAATTTTTTCAAAATATTGTTTACCGATTAATCCTGCATGGTAACTAGTTCCAGCAGCGATAATATATAAACGATCGGCTTGTTTAATCGCCTCTAAAATATTGTCATCAATTGTTAACTCATCATCAGAATTGCTATATGCTTGGATGATTTTACGCACTACCGCTGGCTGTTCATCCATTTCTTTTAACATGTAGTGAGGGTATGTTCCCTTTTCGATGTCGCTTGCATCTAGCTCTGCTTTATAAGGTTTACGTTCAACAGGCTTACCATCCAAAGTTGAAATTTCAACCTTATCTCTGTGCACCAATACTACTTCTTTGTCACGAAGCTCCACGAATTGGTCTGTTACTTGCAGCATAGCCATTGCATCTGAAGCAACTACGTTAAATCCATCTCCGACACCAACTAGTAATGGGGATTTATTTTTCGCTACATAAATAGTATTTTCATCTTCTTGGTCAAGTAGTGCAAGAGCATATGAACCATGCAATAAAGATAATGTTTTACGGAATGCCTCAACAGTTGATAATCCTTCTTTTGCAAATAGGTCAACAAGCTGCACAATTACTTCCGTATCTGTATCTGATTGCATTTGAATACCTTTTAGATAAGCTTTTTGCAATAAGTGATAGTTTTCGATTACTCCATTATGCACTAATGTATAACGACCAGAAGTACTTTGGTGAGGGTGAGCATTTAACTGGTTTGGTACACCGTGAGTTGCCCAACGCGTGTGACCGATTCCGATTGTCGCATCTATATCGTCATTTACTGCTGTACGTAAATCAGCAATACGTCCTTTTTCTTTAAACACCGTAATTCCTTCGTCATTACGAACCGCAATACCAGCTGAGTCATAACCGCGGTATTCTAACTTCTCTAATCCCTTTAATAAAATTTCCTTTGCATCTAGTTCACCATTATATCCAACGATTCCACACATATTCTTATATCCTCCGATTAAAGCAACAAAAAAAAATCAAATAGACCGAGCTGCAATACTATGAAGGAATTCTGTATAATTCCTCATCATAGGGAGCTCTGCTTTTTAATATTGCTTTTATATGATTATTTGCCTTTTCGCTTTTCTGTCCACAAAATCACTTCCGTGTTTTAAAAACGAAACTATCGACCGGGCATGCGATCGGGAGGTATCCGCCGAAATTTCGATAATCCTCCACCTCGTCAACTAAGGATTGAAAGTACCGTCCGATTTCCTTAGCTCAGGCGCTATTATTGTTTTCCGTTTTACTTGTATAGCGCTACTATTCTCCTCCTTACTATGCGCTTACTTGAAAATTGAAGGAAATTGGAATTATCTTCAAAAAATTTTTTCAAGCACCTTCATCATACAGAATATGCTTAAAATCGTCAATCATCCACGCACATTTACTAATTCCTTATATTTAATCTTCGAAAAATTTGTTAAAAAGCGCTCTATTTAGTGATTTGACTGTATTTAACCAGCCCTTGAAAAAATCCACTAGAGGGTCTTGGCAAGCCTCTAGTGGGTGGTTATTTCAAATATTAAATTTAGCTTACTTATAATTCTTTTTCCTTCAGTAAATTAACAATTTCACGATTGAATGCAGGTAAGTCCTTAGGTGTACGGCTTGAAACAAGCTGTTTCTGGCAGACAAATACTTCTTCATCGTGGAAATTAGCCCCTGCATTTTCTAGATCTACTCGAATCGACTTATATCCTGTGATATCGCGGCCTTCTAATGATCTAGCTGTAATCAACAATTGTGGTCCATGACAAATAGCAAATACCGGCTTCATATCGCTCATGAATTTTTTCGCAAATGCAACAACGCGATCATCATCCCGCAGTAGATCCGGTGAGAATCCTCCAGGAATGAACAGCGCATCAAAATCATCCGGATTCACATCATCGATTCCATAATCGATATCAACACGGACCTCTCCCTGTTTTCCTCGAATCGCTTTATTTCCTTCTTTATCAATTGTTACAACTGTATGTCCCGCTTCTTGTAAGGCTTCCTTAGGACTAGTAAATTCAATATCCTCAAATAAGTCTGTAATTAATGTGGCTACTTTTGCCATTGCTATCACTCCTTTCAGATTTACTATTTCCCTTTTGTTCGACAAATAAACAGAGAAAGAAGAATGGATGAATTAAAAAACCAGTAAAGGTGGCATCTGAAAAGAAATTGGAGACGCCACCTTTACGACGAGGATGGTGACGTTTTGACGTGACCACCGCAGGAGCAATACTCTTAAGCGAATTTTTACTAAAGAAGTTTAAGGGGGTGTTCAGAAATTTTAACTTTCTGGACACCCCCTTTACCGGTTTGGTTTTTATTATTCAGTTAAGCCTAATTCTTGGCGCACCATTTCTGAAATTCGGTTTACATAGCTTTCGCATTCTTCTTCAGTTGGAGCTTCTACCATGACACGTACAAGCGGTTCTGTGCCTGATGGTCGCACTAAAACTCGCCCATTGCCACCCATTGCCGCTTCCACCTCAGCAATAGTTTTTGCCACTTTGTCATTTTGAGTTACAGCATGCTTATCTACTACACGAACATTCACTAATTTTTGAGGGAATATCGTCATTTCTGAAGCAAGTTCCGATAAGCGTTTATCTGTTGCTTTCATGATATTAACAAGCTGAATAGCCGTTAGTAATCCATCCCCAGTAGTATTGTAATCTAAGAACACAATATGTCCTGATTGTTCTCCACCAAGGTTGTACTCATTGGCACGCATTTCTTCAACCACATATCGATCTCCAACCGCTGTTTTCACACTTGTCATCCCGTTGTCTTCAAGTGCTTTATAGAAACCAAGGTTACTCATGACTGTAGAGACAATCGTATTTTTCTTTAGGCGACCTTTACTGTTTAAATATTTTCCGATAATGAACATGATTTGATCACCATCGACAATTTGCCCTTTTTCATCTACCGCAATCAGACGGTCACCGTCTCCATCAAAGGCTAAACCTACATCTGCTCCGCGCTCTAAAACAAGCTCGGCCAATTTCTCTGGATGGGTAGACCCAACACCATCATTAATATTCAAGCCATTTGGCGACGATCCCATTGATGAGATATCTGCTTCCAGGTCAGCAAAAAGATGTGTTGCTAGCTGAGATGTTGCCCCATGGGCACAATCTAATGCAACATGGATTCCCAAGAAATCCTCTTCTACTGTTTGTTTTAGGTAAGATAGATATTTCTGTCCACCTTCGAAGTAGTCGCTTACCGCTCCTAAATCTCCTCCGATAGGACGAGGCAATGTATCGTCTTCTACATCAAGAAAACTTTCTATCTCAGCTTCTTGTGCATCAGTTAATTTAAAGCCATCCGGACCAAAAAATTTAATGCCGTTATCAGCTACTGGATTATGAGAAGCGGAAATCATAACACCTGCATCTGCATTCATCACACGTGTAAGGTACGCAACACCTGGAGTGCTTATCACGCCTAATCGCATCACTTCTATGCCAATTGACAGCAGCCCAGCAACTAATGCTCCCTCCAGCATATGCCCAGAAACCCTTGTATCTCGTCCAATAATAACCTTAGGGCGTTCTGTTGCATGCTTAGTAAGTACGTATCCACCAACACGACCTAGTTTAAACGCTAGTTCAGGTGTTAACTCTGAATTGGCTACACCACGTACGCCATCAGTTCCGAAATATTTTCCCATTACTATTCTCTCCTTCAATGCTAGACATTCCATGCTTCATATACAAAATCTTATTCTTCTATGATTTTTAAAATCTTTAGGAATTGGCTATTCTGTATCATTAACTTCGTCAGCAGGTGTTTCTTCTTCTGGAGTTGTATCTCCATTATTTGTTTGTTCTTCTGGTTCAGTTGGTTCTGTTGCCGGAGGGGGTTCCTCGACAGTTTCATTATTTGCTTCCGTAACGGCTTTAGTAACATTGGCTTGTACTTCGATCGTATTTTTGGAAAGCTTAGTTACGCCATTAGGTAAAGGTATCTTAATTTCGTATGCACCAGATTCTTGAATTTCTGATATGTCAAATTCTACTTCTAATCTTGTGATAGGGTCAATAATTGATTTTGGACCAAATATTTCTATGACTTTAGTTTGAGAGGTTACGCTATTGATGGTAACACCTTCCATAGGCTTGCCTGTTTGCCTTATGGTCAGTGGTACTTTCCGACTGTATTGCCTCACCTCAACATTTACATTTACCACTTCCGGTTCAATAGTCACATCGAGCTTGTTTAAGCTGCTGTCCAATACTTTAACATTCGCATCCTTTTTAAAGGATTCTGTAATACCCTCTTCGCTATTTACAGTTGCCTTTACATAGCTGATGCTGTCGATTACACTTTTCGCTCCTGTTACAAAGACACTGCCAGGTTCAGCTGTCATGCCGGTTAATTCGTATCCTTCAGCGATTAAGCTGTTATTGATTTCCGGTTCAACTTTTACTTCTTCTGTAACTTTTTCCTCAATGACTATATCTATGGTTTTTGGATCAATGGAAACATCCAATTTTGGTGAAAAGTTTTCATGTTGAATTGTAACTCTATGTTCACCAATTAACAAAGAATTCAAGTCCACGAAAACCTTGAAATCCTTTGCCAATTTTGTTTTTAACACGATTTGCATCGGTCCTTCGATTGTCACGTCCACCGTTTCAGGCAGTCCCGAAACAATTAGATTTTCTGTATCATAGTAAACCTCAAGCGGGACATCTGTGATGATATCCATTTGTGAGCTTGCTCCCGAGGTTTGCCCGTCATCCAACTGAGCCTTCGCGTAAAAGAACAGTAAGAGGGCTAAAATGAGGGCAGTTACACGCAAAGCCCAATAACTATCAAATAGTTTATCCATTCTTTTTCCCCCTCCAAGTCCACTTAGAGGTAAATTCCGAATCTTGTTCAGGTCCAAACCACAATTTTCTTAACTGTGTTTCGAATTCCTCTATTGATAGATTTCGATATAAATTCCCATTTCTCGTTAAACTGATTGCTCCTGTTTCTTCAGATACAACAATTGTGACGGCATCAGTTACTTCACTTAATCCCACCGCCGCTCTATGACGCGTTCCCAACTCTTTTGAGATAAAGGTACTTTCCGATAGCGGTAAATAACAAGCAGCGGATATAACCTTATTTTTTTGAACTATCACGGCCCCGTCATGTAAAGGGGTATTTGGTATGAAAATATTGATAAGTAATTCTGACGTAATTTCAGCATTTAACTTTATGCCTGTTTCAATATATTCTGTCAGGCCTGTTTCATTTTCAATCGATATCAAAGCCCCAATACGGCGTTTTGCCATATAGCTTACGGCCTTCTTCATCGCTTCAATAAGACGTGTTTGTTCATCTTCTAATTGTCCAGTTGAGCGTTGAAAGATCTTCCCTCTTCCTAATTGCTCCAGCGCTCTTCGAATTTCAGGGGTAAATATAATAATGATGGCTAAAAAACCGTAGTCAATTACTTCTTGCAGGAACCAACCGAGGGTATCTAAACCGAAAACGACTGTTGCAAACCTAGCGAAGATAATGACGAAAATCCCTTTTAATAACTGAACCGCTTTCGTTCCTTTAATGAGGGTTAATAATTTATATATTACGTACCAAACCAATAGTACGTCTAAAACGCTAAACACAATATTTACAGGCGTAAAGTCTGTAAATTGCTCAATAATCTGCACGTGGCATCCCCCACTTTTTACTTGCTATTTCATTTATATCAATAACATCATGGTGTTATTACGCAAAAATAGAAAAATGTAAAACAATTTCAGTGATTTACTTTTTAAAGAAAAATAAATCTTAC
>DAMDNS010000150.1:0-6518 GCA_032083605.1 Ureibacillus sp. | reverse complement strand
TAAAGTTAGTAAATGATGCAACCACAAGTAGTATAGCTACAATAAAAAGCAAAGGGATGATAAACCAAAATATCAGCTTTTGAAAAATACCTGGTGAATGATCTTCATGCGACACTGTATTTACTTGTTTTGTTTTACCTTTTGCCATGAAATCACCTAAATTCCTTCTTTGAATACATAAGTGATGAGAGTTCGTCTAAATAAAGCATCTCTGCTCTATCTTGCTCATTCTTAAATGTCGCAAAATCTTTTTCTCGCATTTTTTCAAACTTACGTATTTCTAGGTTTTGTTCTAGTAATTTTTGTTCGTGCCAGTTCATCTTTGCACGAGCCTGTACTACCTTTTGTTGAACCTCTGTAATTGAACGTTCCAAGCTATCTATAAAAGTTGCAAAATGGTGAATCTGATCGATAGTTGAGCCAGCTGCCAATTGATCATTCTGATAGCTAATTAAATCTTCTTTTTTCTTTAGAAGATCATATAGTTTAGTTGCTACTTCTTCAAAGGATCTTACAGATTCTTTATACGCGGCTTCCGTTTCTTGCTTCTCTTGCTCGCGGACAGTCAATATTTTCTCAAAACGAAATGCATACTGAACCATTACCTACCTCCACCATTTGCTAATGCTACGATTTCTTCTACTGTATTTTCCAGTGACACTTTATCTTTATAACCTTGCTTTAAAAAGTTTGTAATGAGTGGTTCATAGTGAATCGCTTCATCTATTTCTTTCGATGTCCCTCGTTTATAGGCACCGATATTTATTAAATCCTCAGACTTTGCATACGTATAATACAGCTCCCGAAGTTTCTCGGCTGCTTTCACATGCTCTGGCAGGGAAATATGATTCATAAGCCGGCTAACACTTTTCAGTACGTTGATGGCCGGGTATTGCCCTTTATTAGCCAATGTACGGTCTAGCACAATATGTCCATCCAGTATTCCGCGTACAGTATCTGCTATCGGTTCGTTCATATCATCCCCATCAACTAATACTGTATAGAAGGCTGTAATGGAGCCGTGCTGATTAGTACCTGTTCTTTCCAATAATTTAGGCAAGATGGCAAACACAGATGGAGTATAGCCTTTTTGAGCAGGCGGTTCGCCGGTAGCCAAGCCTATTTCTCGCTGGGCCATTGCTACCCGTGTTACCGAATCCATCATCAGCATGACATTCATGCCGCGATCTCTAAAGTACTCGGCTATAGCAGTTGCTGTAAATGCTCCCTTTATACGCATTAAGGCTGGCTGATCACCTGTTGCAGCTACAACAATCGAACGTTTTAAGCCTTCTTCACCCAGATCTCTCTCGATGAATTCCAGCACCTCTCGGCCACGTTCACCTATTAAGGCAATCACGTTTATATCAGCTTTCGTATTGCGGGCAATCATTCCGAGCAATGTACTTTTCCCAACTCCGGACCCTGCAAAAATCCCTACCCGTTGGCCATTTCCGACAGTTAGCATTCCATCGATAGCTTTTACTCCAACTTCGAGCTGGTCTTTAATTGGCGGCCTCTTCAATGGATTGGGAGGCTCCTGCTCTGTTTGAACAGTCGTTAGTCCTTTAGGAAGTGCTGAGCCATCAAATGGATTCCCCATCGAATCTAGTACCTTTCCTATTAGCTCGGGACCAACCTTGACTTCAAGCGGCTTTCCTGTACCTTCTACAAGACAGCCAATTGATATCTCCCGAATTGAAGTATACGGCATTAGGACGACAAATTCATTATTAAATCCTACCACTTCTGCTAATATTATTTGGTGACCATTTTTCGGTGAATTCACATGTATTTTACATACATCACCCATAGAACTCTCAGGACCTTGGGACTCAATCATTAAGCCGACAACTCGATTCACTTTGCCGAATTTCTTAAACGTTTCAACAGTTGGAATTGTATCTATTAATTGAGCCGCTTTCATCCTATCATCCTTTACTGTCTAATATTTCATTAAGCTTTAATCTAAGCTCGCTTAGCTGTTCATCAATAGACACGACGATTCGACCATGGTTTGTTTCGATATAGCATTCAGTTTGATTTATTTCTTCATCAACAAATACCAATAATGGCACATCTGTTGGGAACATTTCCGACAGCTCGCTTCGATGCCCCGAAATTAAATGATGATAAGCTGGCGAAACATAAATTTTTATTTCTTTCATTTCTCTCGCTTCTTTTAAGCCCCTCTTAACAATAGATAAGAAGATCTCATCATCTCTTTCCAGAGCTGCTCCTATAATTCGTTCTGAAGCTGTTAAGCCAAGCTCCAGGATTACTTTCTCTTGTTCTTCAACATAGCTTTGTGCCATCAAACGGGAATCCTCGATTACTTGGTTAGCGATAGAAAATGACTCTTGCATTTCCACATTGGCTTTTTGCATGCCTTCTTCGTAACCTTGTTGGAAACCTTGCTCATACGCATTTTGCTCTAAAACAAGTTTTTCTTCTTCCCACATTTTTTTCAAGTTCTCCAGCATTTCCAGCTGTTCTTGACGATAGCGTTCAAATTCTTGTTTTTGTGATTCGATTTCACGTTGTGCACTAGATAAGATTTGATCTCTTTCGGCATAAATCTCATCCAGAGTGATCGATGGTTCGCCAGAGTTTTCTTCTCCGTCAAAATCTTCTTTAAACAAGTTTCGCACTTGTATTTCCACTTGCTTTTTTTGTTGTTGCTGAATTGTATTGCTTGAGCGGATGATTCTAGACAATGACGTCATCTCCTCCACCACGAGCTATGATGATT
This sequence comes from Ureibacillus sp., assembly GCA_032083605.1. Classification (GTDB taxonomy): domain Bacteria; phylum Bacillota; class Bacilli; order Bacillales_A; family Planococcaceae; genus Ureibacillus. The sequence goes on along the minus strand of DAMDNS010000150.1, from coordinate 3,766 downwards.
TCTCCTGCATCCTCGAGACGGCGAATTACACCTACAATTCTCGATTGAGCTTCTTCTACGTCACGCAGTCGAACAGGACCCATAATTTCCATTTCTTCTTTAAATGTATCAGCCATGCGCTGTGACATATTACGGAATAAAATATCCTTAACTTCTTCACTGCTTACCTTCATAGATAGCAGCAAGTCTTCGTTTTCACAGTCTCGTATAACTCGTTGGATCGAACGGTTATCCAATGTAACAATATCTTCAAATACGAACATTCTCTTTTTAATTTCTTCAGCAAGCTCTGGATCTTGAATCTCAAGAGCATCGAGAATTGTTTTTTCTGTTTGACGATCCACACCATTCAAGACATCAACCACTGCATCTACCCCACCAGTTTCTGTGTAGTCCTGTGTAACAGTGGATGATAGTTTGCGTTCTAGTATCGATTCAATCTCGCTGATTACTTCAGGTGATGTAGAATCCATCATGGCAATACGTTTTGCAATGTCTGCCTGAACCTCCTGCGGTAAAGAAGATAAAATAACACCCGCTTGTCCAGGATCTAGATATGATAAGATCAATGCAATCGTTTGTGGATGCTCATTTTGGATAAAGTTAAAAATTTGTCCTGGATCAGCTTTCCTTGCAAAATCAAATGGGCGTACCTGTAAGGATGAAGTAAGGCGGTTAATAATTGCCTGTGCTTGATCTTGACCCAATGCTTTTTCTAAAACCGTTTTTGCATAGCCGATACCACCTTGAGAAATGTAGTCCTGCGCTAATGCAATATGGTGGAATTCTTCAATAATGTCTTCCTTAATGCCAGGTTCAACTTTTTTCACGCTTGAGATTTCTAACGTAAGACGCTCGATTTCCTCTTCATTTAAATGCTTATATACAGAAGCAGAAACTTCTGGCCCTAAAGAAATTAACAGCAAAGCTGCTTTTTGCTTTCCTGTTAATTCTTTTTCTTTTTTGGACATGCTCGAACACCTCCATTAATCTTCCGTTATCCAACTGCGTAACAGCTTAGCGAAATCTTCCGGTTTTTCCTTCGCCATTTTTTCAAGCTGTTTACGACGGATAGTACCTTCTGTTTCTTTTTCTTCATTGATGTCATTTACAATTAACTCTTCTTGTTCTTCGATAATTGCAAATTCATCATCTTCTTCTTTTCGTCTTCTTGAACGTAAAATAAAGAACACAAGTAATAGAATAACTGCTACCAGGATTCCGCCAACTACCCAAATCCACCATGGAATGACAGGTGTTCCCTCATTAGCAGGTTCATCATTCCCATAGAATGGCTGTACTGATACGACAACTTTTTCACTTAGCTGCTCATCTGTTAATTCGCCAGCTACACCTTTATCAATCGAAGTGCGAACAATTGTGGAAAGAATTTGTTCAATATCTGCTCTTACATCCTCTGATAGTGAAGCAGCATCATCCGGTACTGGTGGCTCTACCATTACTTGAATTCCGATATCACGTAATTTATAAGGACTTTCCTGAATATCCTTCGTTATGCGGTTAACATCGTTGTTAATTGTCTCTTCTACTCGCTCGTAATCTCCATCTCCGCTTGTTACCGAGCTATAGTCAACAAAGTTATCTGTTCCCGCGCCTGCTTCAGGTGTTCCTTCGGCAGCATCTACTCCGGAATAAGATTCAGTGATTCGTTGAGCACTAATCTCGATCCCGTCCATATTCTCTTCATCTACTGGGGCAACCAAGTTTTCCTGGCGATTCTCTTGTTTAAAGTCGATATCCGTTGTCACTGAAACAACAACTTTATCATTCCCCATCAGTGTGCCTAACATTTGCTGTACTTGTCTTTGCAAATCACGTTCAATTGTTTTCTTCACTTGCATTTGACCATCCACAGTATCAATGGAATTAGATCCAGAGGAAGCAGAAGCCAAATCGAAGTACTCCGAATACTGGTTTGTAATGACAATATTCTCAGTACTCAAGTTCGGAATACTCTTAGAGACTAAATTATATAAAGTAGTAATTTGTTCATCTGAAAATTTATGGCCTGGTTCTGTATCCAATACAATTGATGCACTTGCTTCTTGTCCTGTATCATTTACAAACACACCTTGCTCAGGCATATTGATCATTACATTTGCGTTTTTTACACCATCAATTTTTTTAATCAGGTTTGCTAACTCTGTTTGGGTAGCAGCAAGCTTAATGACATTGAATTCATTGTCAGTCATACCGAACCCAGCATTTGAGGTAAAGAAGGAATTATTAATTTCTCCAGATTCCGGATAACCTTGTGCAGCAAGTGTCACCGTTAATGTGTCTACTTGTTCTTCTGGCACCAGGATATTCGTTCCTCCAGGAGCAATTTCATATGTAACGCCTTGTGCACTTAATACTTCAGCGATTTCCCCAGCCTCTGCTGCAGTTAATTCGGTAAAAAGCGGTACCATTTTAGTTCTCGTCGAGAAATATGTAAGCATAGTTGCAAATGCAATTACACCTATTAAGGTACCGACAATTGCAACCTTTTGATTTTTCGTACGACTCTTCCAGAATTGTGTAGAGTCGGTTTTTACTTTTGTAAAACGTTCATTCATTAGCGATCCCCCGATTTTTTTGAATACACCTTGACTCTACCGTGGCAAACTATTGAAACAAAACGCCAAACGATAAAGTAATGGTGCAGATAAAGAGTTGCTAAATGAAGTTAAATAGTCATTCGCATAATTTCTTGATATGCTTCGATTGCTTTGTTGCGAACTTCCATCGTTGCACTTAAAGTGACACTTGCTTTTTGAGCAGTAATCATGACTTCATGCAAATCAACATCTTCACCATTAATAAGCTTATTTGTCATTGCATCTGATTGAACTTGTTGATTATTTACAGAAGCAATAGCATCTTTTAGTGTATTAGCAAATGATTGCTGCGCCTCGAATGGCGTTGCCTTCGTTGTTAATTGTTTTGTTTCATCTATTATTTGCGTATTTGCAACAGATAATGATACTGGATTTATTGCCAAATTGACTCATCCCTTCCACTTATATTATTTACCAATTTCTAACGCCTTTGTTAGCATTGATTTACTAGCGTTTAATACCGTTACATTCGCTTCATAGGAACGAGTTGCAGAAACTAAATCTACCATCTCAGTTAATAAATCCACATTTGGCATTTCAACATAACCATCCTCATTCGCATCAGGATGTGTCGGGTTATAAACCAATTTAAATGGAGTTTGTGTATCGTCATTAATTTTCGTTACCTTTACTCCGTTGCCTGCATTTTCCTTTTTCCCCATTGCTTGATTCAAGAAACTTGAAAATTGACCATTGTCTTCTGTTAATGTTACTGATTTTCGACGGTACGGCTCCCATTGACCATCCACTTGCTTAGCTCGAGTTGTGTCGACATTTGCAATATTCGACGAAATAACATCCATTCGTAGACGTTGAGCAGTCAAGGCTGAGGCAGTTGTATTCATGCTAGTAAATATAGACATCCTTATCTACCTCCCTTAATAACTGTGTTCAGCGTATTGAATTTGCTAGAAATGCGTTCAACCAAAGCATTATAGTAAATTGTATTTTCCGCTAGGCTTGCTTGTTCTGCATCCATATCCACACCATTTCCGTTGCTGCGGTAATTAAAATTCGCACGGCTTAATACCCCGGAAGAAGATTGTGCTATTTGGAAATCATAGTGTCGTGCATCCGTTCGATTCGCAGAAATTGTCGATTCTTGTGCATCCGACAGCATTTTCTCAAAACTGACATTTTTCGCC
>DAMDNS010000149.1:0-6531 GCA_032083605.1 Ureibacillus sp. | reverse complement strand
CGAAAATGAATTAAAAGTAATGCAAACACGCCTGTTCGAAAAAGCAAAAGCATTCCGTGATGCAAACTCACATACGCATATTGATTCAATGGAACAATTAAAACAACACTTAGCTGATTCTGAGAAAAATGAAACTCTGCCTGGTTGGGTGCTGGCTGGCTGGTGTGGAGATGACGCTTGTGAAACAAATGTAAAAGACGAAACAAAGTTCACGACACGTAATATTCCATTTAACCCTCCAACAGAAAAACATACATGCATCAACTGCGGTAAAGAAGCAAAACACACAGTTTGGTTCGGCCGCGCATACTAAGTTACAATAAAAATCACTGCTCTCTTTTTTAGAGAGCAGTTTTTTTACGTAAGGAAAATTATAAAAATCTTGTAACGCTTTAAGAATCTGGGAGTTATATAGGTGAGGAGGTGAGAAAGCTGGACTTTGAGGCAATTTATGAAGAATATTTTCATGTTGTTTATTTGTATATGAAATCTTTGACTGCAGATGAGAGCGTGGCAGAAGAAATGACCCAGGAGGCATTTTTCAAGGCACTAAAATCGATTGACAAATTTGATGGTTCAAAGGATATCCGAGCCTGGCTTTTTACCATTGCAAAAAATACATATTTTACTTTTTACAAAAAACAGAAAAGGCATGTTGATTCAAGTTTGATAGAACAACCTTGCAATGATATTCAATTTGTAAACCATTTCATGAATGAAGAGGATGCTTTTATTGTTCACCAGTTTCTTCACCAAATGGCAGAACCATATAAGGAGGTCTTTTCCTTACGAACCTTTGGTGAATTGCCCTTTGAACGAATCGGTCAGCTTTTTGGAAAAAGTGCAGGATGGGCGAGGGTCACATTTTACAGAGCGCGGAAACAAATTATGGACTATATGGAGGGATTGAACCATGAAGGATATTAAATGTACAATCATTCAAGATATTTTACCCTTGTATGTAGATGAGGTTGTAAGTGAGGATACAAAAGAGTTAGTCCACCAGCATTTAGAACATTGCGAGAAATGCCGGCAAGAATATGCGTCGATGAAAAAAGCAATGTATCTTCCCAAAGATACATCTAAAACAGTTTTTAAAGGACTTCAAAAGAAATGGCGCAAGAAAAAAATGGTGATCTCACTTCTATCTGTACTGGGGGCATTTATACTATTATCCGGATTATTTTATGCTTTATTTGTCTATCAAATCACAATTGAAGAATCCGAAGTCACACTTGAAATAGTAGAGTATGATCATAATCAGCTCGTGGCATTTTATACAGGTAGAGATTTTGTTAGCGTAAAAACAACCCACCCATTAGAAGTGAATGTCAATGGAGAAAAAAAGAATGTAATTTTCATATATTACGCAGAAGTACTTGGGTATAAATACATCTATAGAAACGAACCAATCTATAAAGGGCCTTCTCAGCTACCTGAAAGTGAAAAGGCTGACGCTGTGTACTATGCAGAATTTGATATAAATAAAATCGCGTCCGGGCAAGATACTTGGGATGAAGTTGCAAAGAGGGGGAAGTTGGTTTGGGAAAGGTAAGTTAAAAAGGGGCATTTATATGGATATTAGGAATTTTATGGACAAGCATTATAATGGTTATTCGTTAACACCTGATTTTTACCATAAATGGGAGATGGGGATACATCTAGAATTAGGAAAAGACATTTACCAGTTTGATGAAAATGGTCGACTTAACAAGGATATGTTTAATACAGTATATGGACAGGTAGCAGAAATTTTCCTTCATTTGTTCAAGCCAGCGGATGATGTCTTTGTGGTGGTCAATTCCTATCCAATAGAATCAAAAAATGTTGCTTATCCGAATGTTTTTAAACGGTATTTAAAAAATCGCAAATTAAAGTACTCAATAAGTCAACACGATTATTCATGGCAATTTGATGATGATGATTTATATGTTCAGCAAATGACATTGCTATGTAAAGTTTCAGATATTAATTTAGAACCTATTTTCAAGGCAATCACTCATAAAGATTTCTATCCTTTACAGCCACGACTAAGAAAAAAGAATAGCCTCTATGCACCGGATGTTTTCCTGGTTAATGTTAAAACAAAATGTATTTTCCATCTTTATGATGATCGAGGCTGTGAAATTGTAAATACAAATAGCGGATTGCATGAAAAACTGCTAGACGTCTTCAGTGGTTGGGAAAAGCATGCAAAACCCTTAGCATAAAAATATCCACCCGAAAAGGCGGATATTGAATTCATACTATAAATTCATTTTCTTAGCAAAGGGAATAAATTAAAGACATAATTAAAGTTTCTAATCTTTCTTGCGTCATATCTATCAGCTCCCTTTAATTGAAATTTGGAAACTTGCTTATTTAGAATGATAGGCATTTCCTATAGTATGAACTCCATTACTCATTTTGCTTCCATGTACAAAATTCATACATTTTTTATATTAAAAAATCGCCCTACCAATTTGGAATAGGGCGATACAAAAGGTAATTTAAGTAAATGAATTGCAGCGGTGATGTTCATATTCCTCAAGCTGTGCACTCACACGCTCGACTTGAATGGTGGCGTGTTCGATATGAAAGTCGTCATGCAACATTTTTAAGGCGTCCTTGATGACTTTGTCATGCTCATTTCGCACGATTTCTAGATGGCAGCTCACTGCCGGAAAGTCTGAAGTAATGCTCCACACATGAAAATCATGGATTCCCACAACTCCTTGAATTTTAAGCAGGGACTCTCGGATTTTTTCCACATCCATATTCATTGGAATCCCTTCCATTAAAACATGGAAGGAAATTGTCGTGATTTCAATTCCATTTCTTAGAATAATGACTGAAATCAATAGACTGGCAATGGGATCGGCTATGGACCATCCAAATAACAAAATTAAAATCGAAGCGATAATGGCACCAACAGACCCAAGCAAGTCTCCTATAACATGCATAAAAGCAGCCCTTAAATTTATATTTTCGCTTGTATCTCCTCTAGTTAAAATAAATGCGACAATAATGTTAACGATCGCGCCGGTTACAGCTACTGCCAGCATGCCAAGACTAGAGATTTCTTCAGGATTGGCAAATCGCTGCAATGCTTCATAGATGATAACTAAAGCGATTCCTACTAGTAAAATTCCATTGAATAAGGCTGCTAAAATTTCCAGACGCTGATAGCCAAAAGTCATTCTACTATTTACAGCTTTTTCTCCAAGCTTAAAGGCCAGCAACCCAATCCCTAAAGATAAGGCATCACTAAGCATATGACCTGCGTCTGATAGTAGGGTTAAACTATTAGTTAATAAACCGCCGACAAAAACGACTACAACAAAAGAAGCGATGATGAAAAAACTGATTAACAAGGCTTTTTTATTTTTTTTATGGTGATGATGGTTATGAGAATGTGAATGAGCCATTAATAGTCCTCCATTTTAGTTTATTGAAGAGGGGAATGGTTGCTATTTCTAGATTGAAGAAGTCCGCTCTTTTGAAACCTTTTAAATTTCTTATTTATAAAAGGTATTCTCCTGATAAACTCTGTATGACTATTAAATAGAAAATGGGATTTGAGATTTTAAGTTGGTAGAAGGAGATAATGTATAAAAATTAATAGCCATATTAAACTTTCAATATAAAAAAGACCCAAAAAAATTGGGTCTTTGGATAAATTTATGATTATTGATGCTTATTTTGGAAATCGATCATAAAATCAGCAAGTGCTTTACATGCTTCGTAAGGAACCGCATTATAAGTTGAAGCACGGCAGCCTCCAACCGAACGGTGACCATTCAATCCTACAAAGCCTGCTTCTTTTGCTTCAGCAAGGAATTGTTTTTCTAATGCTTCATCCGTTACACGGAAAGTTATGTTCATTAATGAACGAGACTCTTTTGTTGCATGACCTTTATAGAAACCATTGCTATTGTCAACTACATTATAAATAACATTTGCTTTCTCTTCGTTATTTTTGGCAATTGCTTCAAGTCCACCTTTTTCTTCCACCCATTTTAACACTTCACCCAACATATAAATGCCAAATGTCGGAGGTGTATTATATAAAGAATTTGAATCAGCATGTGTGGAATATTTTAACATAGTAGGAATGTTTGTATTGGCTTTTTCAAGCAAATCTTTACGAATAATGACCACAGTGACGCCAGAAGGTCCTAGATTCTTTTGCGCTCCAGCATAGATAATGCCGAAATTGCTGATATCTACTGGTTTAGATAGAATATCACTAGACATATCGGCCACTAATGCAACCTCGCCTGTTTGTGGGAATTCTTTCCACTGTGTTCCATAAATTGTATTGTTTGAAGTTAGGTGAACATAGGCGTCTTTTGCACCGATTTGGATATCTTCCAGTGCAGGGATGTTACGATAAGCATTTTCTTTAGAACTAGCGGCTTCCTTAGTTTGTCCAAAAAGCTTTGCTTCTTTTATCGCTTTTTCAGACCAAGAACCCGTTAATATGTAGCTAGCTGTTTGGCCTTCCTTCAAGAAATTCATTGGCACCATTGTAAACTGAAGACTGGCTCCACCTTGCAAGAAAAGGACCTCGTAATTATCTGGAATGGAATATAAGGATTTAAGGCGAGCGATCGCATCATTATGTACAGCTTCATAATCTTTGCTGCGGTGACTCATTTCCATTATTGACATACCTGAGCTTTTAAAATTTACTAATTCTTCTTGTGCTTTTTCTAATACTTCCACTGGTAATGCTGAAGGACCTGCATTAAAGTTATATGCACGTTTTGTTAAATTCAAATTGAACACTCCCTAAACAAGAATAATAAATTGATATATTTGATTATATACCTTTTTTTGAAAAATGGATTTGATTTTTGAAAAAATGATGAATTTTTCGACATTTTGAATTTTCTAGCTCTTGTAATTAGAATATTTGGTGTACTTGAACAGAGGAAGTTAACATTGAGTTGTTAGATTATTGAATTTTTATAGTTACAGACATATGGAATGTATCAACATATAAATTAGAATCAGATTTCTGCCGGTGTGATTTTTGAAATCGGCCTTTGGAAAAAGTTTTTGATCACAAGTGAAAAATATGCACATATGACTCAGCTCATCTTAAGGTTCCTGCATTTATTAGTTAATGAAAATCTAGATTTTATTCTATACAGTTCTACCAGTTTTACAGTTTTGAATTTTTTAATAGATTTTCCACTCCTGTCCATAGCGTGCTTAGAATACTTGCATAAATTGTGAATATCCGATTGGAAAGGGGGTTAAGATTATGGGATACTCTGGTAACACAGGAGGTTACGGCGGCGGCTTCGGCGGCGGCTTTGCATTACTAGTTGTACTATTCATCCTTTTAATCATCGTTGGTGCTTCTTACTTCAACGGTGGAAGCTACTACTAATGACATCATGATGTAGCAATGCATTAAGTGGATTCTTCTCTATAAGAATCCACTTTTGCTATTGTTTGTTGAAATAAAAACAATTTTATCAAAAACCAAGCATTTGTCCCTGTCATAAATGAGTGACTTACATAAATTGTAGTATATCGAATCAAAGGGGGAGAAAGATATGCATTGCAACGGTGGCTATACTAAAAACAACAGCGAATTCGTTTTAATCGTTGTATTATTCATCCTTTTAATTATTGTTGGTGCTTACTACTTCGGAAACTAATTAAAGTAGGTACCAAAAAATTGGGATTTTAAAGCTTTTAGCTTTAAAATCCCTTTTTTTGTTCACATAAGGTACTAATTCGCATAAATACAACTAAGACATTCAAAATCCAGCTATTGGTTTAACCTTACTTGTAAGTTGATACCTTTTTCTCCTTGAAATTGAAATTTTTTCTATCTACAATAAAGGGGCAAGAAAAAAAGATTAAAGGAGTACTTGAATGCAAAATGAAACGGATAAGCGAATCGAAAGGCTAGAGGTTGAAGTTCGAGCGCTACGTTTAGAATTGGATGAGCTCAAGGGCAATAAAAGGATTGTTGATGAAGCAGCCGTTCAAATGGATCCAATGGAGATGGTGAAAGCCGCTCATCCAGAACCATCCATCCAAAAGAACCAAGTCATTGAAAATGACAAAACAGTTCAAACAACTCAAGCGATGCAGGAAACTCAGGCAGTAGAAGGCAACCTTTCAATTGAAAAGGATCAACCAATCCAGTCCGTCCAACAATCGGCAAATCCTCAAGAAAAACCAGAAGTTGAAAATCATTTAGTCAAATTAAATAAAGCAGCTGCAGCTAAGAATAAAAGACCTGTTCCATCTCAACGGGAAAATGAAAAGGGCAATCCACAAATCGAAACACCTACTCCGAAAAAGCAAAGAAGCTTCGAGGAAATCATTCTATGGTTATTACCTAAAGTCTTCATGCTCATTTTAGTACTGGGCGTACTTTGGGGACTTAAGGTGATTAGCGACTTTGGATTATTATCCAATGGTGTGAAAATACTATTGGCCTATGCTTTGTCCATCGCGCTGCTAGTCATTGGTATTGTAATGGATCAAAGGAAACCTGAAAATGCACAGATATTTACCATTGTT
>DAMDNS010000148.1:0-6559 GCA_032083605.1 Ureibacillus sp. | reverse complement strand
TTCTATGCCGTTACGGGTAATGAGATTTTTTTGAGTAAGCCGGATTCTTCTGTTATTGGTTGGATTACGGACTATCCTGCTGCCGTCGCAAAGGCTGAAAAATCAAAAAAAAATAAAACAGACGTTCAAATATAAGGACTTTGGATATCCTAAAGTTGAACGTCTGTTTTTTTACGGTTAAAAAAGTAAGAATCCTGCTTATGTACAAGCGCATCTTCAGCTACTCGCAAAAAGCATGGCGCTTTGTTTGGTTTTCTGATGAATAGTGGCTGCATGTAGGAGACACTATTTTGCTTTTGTAGGAATTTTTCCGTTTTTCCGATCTCGATGGAAAAGGAAGCCTGCAAAAAAACCAAGCCCAACAACTAAGAAAACAATCCCAACGACGAATTGTAGCCATAGCCACGGGAATGGAGATAATAATTTACCGAATAATGTATCTCTCATAAATTTAATTCCGGCACCAGCCATCAAAGCGGGAATTAACATAACAATAAACGCCAACATTCTAGCCATTGTACTAACACCTCTCTATTACTTTTATTGTACAATGGACAGTTTGAAAGTCAAGGAACACCAATTCTTTACATAAAATAGGGATATGTTTTTTGATAGTTCGAAAAATTCTAAATATAACAATTTTACCATTAGTGGTTGCCTATTTCCATAATAAAAAGTATGTTTATTATAGGTCACAAAATTGTAAGAAATATTATGCTCTTTTAGGTTGAATTTTGAAATATTCGAGAAAGAAAACGCTTACTTTTGGAGGGATTGTTATGGAAATCTTTAAATACCTAGAAAATTATGATTATGAACAAGTAGTTTTTTGCCAAGATAAAACTTCTGGATTAAAGGCAATAATTGCTATTCATGACACAACACTTGGTCCTGCATTGGGCGGTTGTAGAATGTGGACATATGCAACAGAAGAGCAAGCTATCGAAGATGCACTTCGATTAGCACGAGGAATGACTTATAAAAATGCTGCTGCTGGGCTAAACCTTGGCGGTGGTAAAACAGTTATTATTGGTGACCCGTTTAAAGACAAAAATGAAGAAATGTTTCGTGCATTAGGTCGTTTTATACAAGGGCTAAATGGTCGATATATTACGGCAGAAGATGTAGGGACAACAGTATCTGATATGGATTTGATTCATGAAGAAACAGATTATGTAACCGGTATTTCGCCGACATTCGGCTCATCGGGAAATCCTTCTCCTATTACTGCTTATGGAGTATACCTTGGCATGAAGGCTGCTGCAAAAGAGGCTTTCGGTGATGACAGCTTAAAGGATCGAACAGTTGCTGTACAAGGACTTGGAAATGTAGCATATACATTATGTGAATATTTATATAAAGAGGGCGCTAAATTAGTCGTTACGGATATCAATCAGAAAGCAATTGATAGAGTAGTTACCGATTTCAATGCCATTGCAGTTGAACCAGACGAAATTTATAAACAAGAAGTTGATATTTTCTCTCCTTGTGCATTAGGTGCTATTATTAATGATGAAACGATTCCACAATTAAAAGCTAAAGTAATTGCAGGGTCGGCAAATAACCAGCTAAGAGATTCGAAACACGGAGATATCATTCATGAAATGGGTATTGTTTACGCACCGGATTATGTAATTAATGCTGGTGGTGTAATCAATGTTGCTGATGAATTATATGGTTATAATAGAGAACGTGCAATGAAACGTGTAGAAACAATCTACGACAGCATTGCAAAAATATTCGAAATTTCAAAACGAGATAATATTCCAACATATCTAGCGGCAAATCGTCTTGCAGAAGAACGAATTGAACGTATGGCAAAATCCCGCTCTCAGTTTTTAAAGAATGGGAAAAATATATTAAACGGAAGATAATTTAAGTTTTGGAAGTGAATGTGGGAAGTGAAGATACTCTTTGCTTCCCAATTTGGTTAGGAGGGATTGTATGGCTCAAGAATATGATTTAGTCATTCTTGGTGGTGGAACAGGGGGCTATGTAGCAGCAATAAGAGCCTCGCAGCTTGGCCTGAAAACGGCAATTGTTGAAAAAGAGCAGTTAGGTGGTACTTGCCTTCATAAAGGATGTATCCCAAGTAAAGCATTGCTGCGTAGTGCCGAAGTATACCGCCAAACAGTAAATGCACATGAATTCGGAGTGGAAGCACCTGAAGTGAAGCTAAATTTTACAGCAATTCAACAACGAAAAGCGTCTATAGTAGACCAGCTTCATAATGGGGTAAAGGCATTGGTTAAAAAGGGGAAAATCGATGTTTATTATGGAACTGGAAGAATATTGGGGCCATCGATTTTTTCACCAATGCCTGGAACCATTTCAGTCGAGATGCCCGGTCAAGAAAATGAAATGCTGCTTCCAAAAAACGTCATTATTGCAACGGGGTCTAAACCTAGAGATTTAAATGGGATAAATGTTGACGGTCAAACGATTTTATCATCAGACCATGCGTTAGAATTAGAAGCTCTGCCTGGCTCCATCATTATTGTCGGCGGGGGGGTTATTGGTATTGAGTGGGCTTCTATGTTAGCCGACTTTGGGGTGAAAGTGACAGTTATTGAGTATGGGAACCGAATTCTGCCGAGTGAAGATGCAGAGATATCAAATGAAATGGAAAAACACCTAGTAAAAAGAGGTGTGCATATCATTAAAAATGCAAAACTTTTATCGGATACCATTGAAATTCAAAACGGCATAAAGGTTACTGCAGACATTGATGGGGAGCCTCAAGCCTTTTCTGCTGAAAAGCTTCTTCTAGCTGTAGGCCGAAGTGGGAATATCGATGGAATTGGTTTGGATAATACTGAGATTGAATGTGATTCAAACTTTATAAAAGTGAATGAAGTGTATCAAACAAGAGAAAAGCATATTTACGCAATTGGTGATGTAATTGGGGGAATGCAGCTTGCACATATCGCTTCACATGAAGGGATAATAGCTGTTGAGCATATTGCTGGCGGGGAAAAAAAGTCGATTAATTATGCAAATGTTGCTCGCTGTATTTATAGCTATCCAGAGGCAGCCAGTATAGGGTTAACGGAAGAACAGGCAAGAGAGAAGGGCTTCGACATTAAAATTGGGAAATTCCCATTTAAGGGAATAGGGAAAGCTTTGGTTTATGGGGATGCAGAAGGCTTTGTAAAAATCATTGCAGATAAAGATTCGAACGATCTAATCGGGGTTCATATGATAGGACCACATGTAACAGATCTAATTTCAGAGGCTGCACTTGGCATGCTGCTGGATGCTACACCTTGGGAGATCGGTGAAACCATTCACCCCCATCCATCACTAAGTGAAATCATGGGAGAAGCAGCTCTAGCTGTAGAGGGAAGAGCAATTCATTTCTAGAAAATAGATTAATAGAGGTTTGCTAACTGAAAAGGTAGGTAAAACTCTTTGGATGAGCTTTCCACTTTATTGAAAGGGGATGTTAGTTATGGGAGAAGAGAAAATTCAACACCAGCAATTAGGACTATCTAATGACGATGTGCTTAAAATGTATGAAACAATGCTAACAGCCAGACGTCTGGATGAAAGAATGTGGCTGCTTAACCGTGCAGGGAAAATTCCATTTGTTATTTCTTGTCAAGGCCAAGAAGCGGCACAAGTAGGAGCGGCTTTTGCACTTGACCATACGAAGGATTATATTGCTCCATATTATCGTGATATGGGGGTAGTTTTACATTTTGGAATGACTCCAAAGGATTTGATGCTATCTGCGTTTGCGAAGGCAGAGGATCCAAACTCGGGCGGGCGACAAATGCCTGGCCATTTTGGGCAAAAGAAAAATCGAATCTTGACAGGTTCATCTCCGGTTGCGACTCAAATACCGCATGCAGTAGGAGTAGCACTGGCAGGTAAAATGAGAAATGAGGATTACTTGGCATTTGTGACGCTTGGAGAAGGCTCAACAAACCAAGGAGATTTCCACGAAGGGGCAAATTTCGCCGGAGTCCATAAACTTCCGGTTATTATAATGGTGGAAAACAACCAATATGCGATTTCCGTTCCAATAGAAAAGCAATTGGGTTGCGCAAAAGTATCGGATCGAGCAATCGGCTATGGAATGCCGGGCGTAACAGTGGATGGGAAAAATCCATTGGAGGTTTACCGTGTAGTGAAAGAGGCGGCCGAGAGAGCAAGGCGCGGTGAGGGCCCTAGTTTAATAGAAACAGTCACATATCGTTTGACAGCTCATTCATCAGATGATGATGATCGACAATATCGAACGGCTGAAGATATTGCAGAGGGTCGAGCAAATGACCCGATTAAATTGTTCGAGAATTATTTAATAGGATCTCAGGTAGCAACGGAAGAGGAACTGGCACAGCTTAACGAGACTGTGATGGCCCTAGTTAATGAAGCTACAAATTATGCGGAAAATGCTCCGTATGCAACTCCAGAGCATGCACTGAAATATGTGTACGAGGAAGGAGAGGATGGCAAATGGCAGTAATTTCATTTATAGAGGCCATTCAAATGGCGATGAGAGAAGAAATGCAACGTGATGAGAATGTTTTCATCCTGGGAGAAGATGTTGGTCGTAAAGGTGGCGTTTTTAAGGCTACAAACGGCTTATATGATGAATTTGGCGAATACCGAGTACTAGATACCCCTTTGGCAGAAAGTGCAATTGCAGGAGTTGCTATTGGTGCTGCCATGGTTGGTATGCGTCCAATTGCTGAGATGCAGTTTGCGGACTTCATCATGCCTGCGGTAAATCAAATTGTTTCTGAGGCTGCAAAGATTCGCTATCGTTCCAATAACGATTGGAGCTGCCCAATTGTAGTTCGGGCTCCATTCGGTGGAGGGATACACGGGGCGCTTTACCACTCCCAATCAGTGGAAGCATTATTCGCAGGGACACCTGGTTTGAAAATTGTCATTCCTTCTTCACCGTATGACGCTAAAGGCTTATTGAAGGCGGCGATTCGAGATGAAGACCCAGTTCTATTTTTTGAGCATAAACGTGCCTATCGGTTAATAAAAGGAGAAGTACCTACTGATGACTATGTAGTACCTATTGGAAAAGCAGAGGTAAAACGTCAAGGTGAAGACATTACAGTCATCACGTATGGTTTGGCGGTGAATTTTGCAATCCAAGCTGCGGAACGACTGGCAGATGACGGTATTGAAGCACATATACTAGATTTACGAACAGTTTACCCGTTGGACCAAGAGGCTATTATCGAAGCAGCAAGAAAGACAGGGAAAGTGTTATTAATCACTGAAGACAATAAAGAAGGGAGCATTATGAGCGAAGTTGCTGCAATTATTGCAGAGCATTGCTTATTCGATTTGGATGCCCCTATTAAACGTCTTGCTGGTCCAGATGTACCTTCAATGCCGTACGCACCAACGATGGAAAAATATTTCATGATTAATCCTGAAAAAATAGAACAAGCAATGCGAAGCTTGGCTGCGTTCTAGAAGGGGGATATTAGATGTCTATTGAAAATATTTTAATGCCACAGCTCGGAGAAAGTGTAACGGAGGGGACAATTGAAAAATGGTTAGTTCAACCGGGCGACAAAGTCAATAAATACGATCCGATCGCAGATGTGGTAACTGATAAAGTAAATGCAGAAATTCCTTCGTCCTTTACAGGAACAATTAAAGAAATTATTGCAAAAGAAGGGGAAGCGCTGCAGGTAGGTACAATCATTTGTTCGATTGAAGTAGCAGATGAGGCTTCTGCACCAGCACCTGTGCAAACGCAGAATTCAAATGTTAGCTCTGCAATATTAAATGGAAATAAGCAAAATAATAAAACAGAGACTAACGAGGTATCTAGCTCAGCTTCGGGCGCCAAAAAACGATATTCACCAGCTGTTTTACGACTGGCGCAGGAGCATGAGATTGATTTGCAGCAAGTTCAAGGCACGGGGCTAGAAGGACGAATCACAAGAAAAGACCTTCTTAACTTAATAGAGAATGGCCAGCTTCCCCAAAAACAATCATTGGCTGTAGAAGCACCGGCTCCACAAGCTGAACTGAAGAAGCAAGAGACGCCGCAAGTTAAGGAAGCGCCTGTTCAAAGTGTCGCAGGTGATATTGAAATCCCGGTTTCATCCGTACGTCGCGCAATTGCTAAAAATATGGTACGTAGTGCACAAGAGGTTCCTCATGCATGGATGATGATGGAAGTAGATGTCACGAACCTTGTAAGCTATCGTGATTCCATTAAAAATGAATTTAAATCAAAAGAAGGATTTAATATAACGTATTTTGCATTCTTTATAAAAGCTATTGCTAGAGCGTTAAAAGAATTCCCGATGATGAATTCAGTATGGGCGGATGACAAGATTATTCAAAAGAAGGATATTAATATTTCAATTGCTGTTGCTACTGAGGATGCCTTATTTGTTCCTGTCATCAAGCAGGCTGATGAAAAATCCATTAAAGGCATAGCAAAAGAGATTCATGAGCTATCAACGATTGTAAGAGGCGGGAAATTGCGTTCAGAGCATATGCAGGGTGGAACATTCACAGTAAATAATACGGGGTCGTTTGGTTCTGTACAGTCAATGGGCATCATTAATTA
>DAMDNS010000147.1:0-6560 GCA_032083605.1 Ureibacillus sp. | reverse complement strand
TTCCTCTGGTGATAAGACCCCGCCTTTTAGCTTAAAATCCTCGAAGCCATATCGCTCATATGCGGCTTCAGCTAATTTCACGATTGCTTGAGGTGTCAAGGCTTCTTGATGGCGCAAAAATGTCCATTCATCTTCGGCACCGTTACCAGTCAAATATGGTAAATTCGTTTTGTTGCGGTCCCCGATATAAAACAGATATCCCAGCATTTTAACGCTTTCACGTTGTCTGCCCTCTCCCAGCAAATCACATACAGGAACCTCCAGATGCTGTCCCAGCAAATCAAGCAATGCTGATTCCACTGCGGTTACCACATGAATAGTTGTACGTAAATCAAAAGTTTGCAAGCCACGCCCACCCTTATCTTTATATGAAAATTGTTGGCGGATCGATGATAGAATTGATTTATATTGACCTAATTTTTTATCTAATATAAGTGGCTTTGCATCTTCCAGCGTTTGTGTAATTTCTTCACCACCCGGAACCTCTCCAACACCAATATTCCCCATACTGTCCTCTAATATTAAAATATTGCGTGTAAAGAATGGGCTGTGGGCACCACTTAAATTTAATAGCATACTGTCATAACCTGCTACAGGCATTACTTTTACATCCCTGATAACAGGTACAACAGAAGTAAGATTTGCTGTTTCCATTACGAACCCTCCACTACCTTCAGTTTCATTTCATATTCTCTTATTTCACCTACTAATAGATGATAACTAGCAATTGCCAGCAAGCTATGGGCACCTATAAACAATATTGCACCATTAAAATTTTGCTGGGTTTCATATAGAAAGCCTATAATGATTGGGGTAGTAATCCCCGATAGATTTGAAAATGTATTGAAAATCCCGCTGTGTATGCCAATAAACTGTTTTGAAACGGTTTCAGTCACAAGTGTCCAGCCTAATCCACTAAATCCTCTTCCCCACAATACGATTGTGATACAAATAACCGCTGCTCCAACTGAATCAATCCATAATAGGCAGACGATTAGGGAGCTTGCGATTAATCCGATCGTGATGGGTAATTTTCGCGAAAATGTATGAGAATACCCTTTTACCAATAATCGGTCAGATATATAACCAGCCATTAGAGAACCAACAAAAGCACCTAGAGCAGGAAAAATCATATAAATACTTGTTTGATAAATCGTTACGTCAAAAGTATAAATTAGGTATAGCGGAAACCAAGTCATAAAAAAGTAATTGATAACAGCGGAACAGTACTGTCCAATATAGATGCCAACCGTCATTTGATTTGATAATAGCTGGCGAACAGGCTGTTTATCAAACACATTTGCTTTTTTCTCTTCAGATTGAATAGGCTTTTTCTCTTGAAGCAATTGCCGCTCCGTCTCCGATGTCTTCGGATGCTCTGATGGTAATTTAAAGTATCGAATCCAAATAATCAAGATTAAACCCATGGCAATTGCCATCATCCAAAAAATGATTGACCAGTCGTATTTCATCGAAATAAAGCCAAATAACGGTGCAAATAAAACAATCGATAAGTATTGGGCAGATGTATAAATCGAAGTGGCAAAAGCTCTTTCCTTTACAGGGAACCACTCAGCAACAACACGGGAATTAACCGAAAACATTGGCGCACTAACAAGACCGGTTAAAGCGCGTAAAACTATAAAAAATGTTGCCACTATAGTAATAGGCAGCCATGGTGTTGCACCATGGCTGAATAAAAGTACTGTCCAAACAGCTATTAAAATCATATGAATCTTTTTCGGTCCAAATTTATCAACAAGCACCCCACCAGGGATTTGAGCGATAACATATGTCAAACTAAAGGCTGAGAAGATATACCCCAGTACGATTCCATCTATTTGAAAATCATTGCTTATCGCATCCCCTGCGATAGACACAGTTGCCCGATCAGCAAAGCTTAGAGCAGTTATAAAAAATACGATAATAAGGATTCGGTACCTTATCTTTGAATCTTTTTTCATATGATATTACTTCACAAAAACAGTTTTAATAGATGTGAAGAATTCAATGGCAGCACGCCCTTGTTCACGAGAATGAGAACTTGATTGTTTCATTCCACCAAAGGGTGCCTGTAATTCAACTCCAGCACTTTCAGCATTGATACGTACTAAGCCCGCGTCCATTTCATTTATAAATGTCAACATTTTTTGAATGTTCGTCGTGAAAATTGATGCACTTAAGCCAAACTCTGAATCATTTGCTAATTCAACAGCTTCTTCCATGCTTGAAACCTTCATCAAGCCTAGTACTGGTCCAAAGATCTCTTCTCTTGCAATTCGCATATCACGTGTCACATTATCAAAAATTGCCGGTGTTACAAAATATCCTTCTCCATCTACGCGCTCCCCACCATACAGTAATTTGGCGCCTTCTTGTTGACCAATTTCAATATAAGATAAGACAGTCTCTAATTGAGATGCACTTGCACAAGGCCCCATCCAAGTTGAAGAATCTTCGCCATTGCCAACTGTTATTTTAGCTGTTTCTGCCAATAACTTCTCTTTAAATTCTTCATATACAGCTTCATGAACGATGACGCGGCTTGTCGCTGTACATTTTTGTCCTGTTGATTTTAAGCCTCCGCTAATTGTCGCTTCTACCGCAAGATCCAAATCAGCATCTTCTGCCACAATAACGGGATTTTTCCCGCCCATCTCTAGCTGATACTTGATTCCACGCTCAAACGCTTGGCGTCCAATATGCTTACCTACTGTATTTGAACCTGTAAATGTCACAGCTTTTGTGTGTGGATTTGCCAGCATTGCATCACCAATAACTGCGCCTGAACCAGTTACTAGGTTAATAACACCTTTCGGAAAATTAGCCTGGTCGAAGCATTCGATAATTTTTGCCGCTGTTACGGATGTTTCATTTGCCGGCTTTAGTACAACTGTGTTTCCATATACAAGGGCAGGAGCCATTTTCCAAATAGGAATTGCTATTGGGAAATTCCAGGGAGTGATGACACCAACAACTCCAAGTGAAGTACGTTTTGTAAACATCATTGCATCTGGGTCGCTTGAAGGGATTACATCTCCCATTGAACGCATACCTTCTCCAGCATAATAGCGTAAAATAGCGACTCCACGTGTTGCTTCCCCTTTTGCTTCAGGAAAAGTTTTTCCCATTTCCTTCGTCATCGTTAATGCAATTTCGTCTAAACGTTCTTCTAATATGTTTGATACTTTTAGCAGATAATCTCCACGCGTTGGACCAGCCAGTCTACTCCATGATTTGTGGGCTTCATGAGCAGATGCAAAAGCCTCATTTACCTCTTCAACCGAAGACTTTTGAACGATGCCGACAACTTCAGACGGATCAGCTGGATTTGTGCTCTCTGATACTTCCCCAGTTGCACAGTTTAGCCATTCACCATTAATGTAGTTCCCGTAGACTTTCACGGCATGCTCTTGATTAGTTACCGACATATGATCCATCTCCTTTTAAATTCCCGTATTTTTCCTCTGCTTTGGCAATAATCTCTTTAAGTGCTTCATAATGCTCAGGCTCTACTGGCGCAATAGGAGGTCTTACATTGTTGTTTACTGGTAAGCCTACAATTTGCATTCCTGCTTTAATCAGCGAAACAGCATATCCTTTCTTTTGCTTACGAATAGTATGAATTGGGAAGATAATATCCTCATAGATTTCGCTTACCTTTTGTTTATCCCCATTTTTTAAGGCTTCAAAGTATTGTTTTGATACATAAGGGATATAGTTTGAAATGGCTGAAGAATATGTGTCATACCCTATACTCACATAGGTTGGCATCGTTACCTCCGCAAGCGGCATTCCGTTGATCCAAACAAAACGGTCACCAAGGCTTTGCGTAAACTCGACATTTACTTCTATATTCCCCGCTCCATCTTTAAATCCTTTAAGCTGCGGTATTTTAGCTAATTTTTTCAAAGTCTCCAATGTTAAAATACAGTTATCACGCTGATAAACGATGGCATTTAAATCTGTACTTTCTGCAATCGTTTTAACGTATTCATAGATTCCATCTTGTGAAGGATCTATCAAATATGGAGGCAAGATTAAATATCCATCCAGCTGATACTGTGCCGATAATTTTGTTTGTTGTAATGCAGTTGTGATATTCCCGCCCACTCCTGTGTATAGCGGAACACGCCCTTTTACAACTTCTTTTGCCTTGATGATTAATTGCTCATATTCTTCAATATTAATTGCATGTAATTCCCCTGCTCCACACGCTATAAAGAGAGATTCTAAACCATTATCTATTAAAAATTCAACATTACGTTGAAAAGCTACGTAATCAATTGATAAATCATCATTCATTGGTGTAACTGGAAAGCCTAATATCCCTCTTGGAATCTCTCTTGTTTGCATATAGTTAACCCTCTTTCGTTAAATTTAGTTTTTATTCATTATATTTGTAATATTGTATGACAATTATCACGTGACAGGAGCCGGGTTGAATAACGCTAAGTCATTGGCAATTCCCCAACGATCTGCCCAAGTTACAGCTTCTCCACTAGCAACCTGCAAAATATATTCAAATAAAGCTGTGCCTACTTCTTCAATGCTAGCATCGCCAGTAACAATTGTACCTGCGTCCAGATCGATTAAGTCATGCCATTTTTCTTTTAAATTTGTTGTTGTTGATACTTTTATGACTGGTACAGCTTGCAGGTTATAAGGTGTCCCGCGCCCAGTAGTAAAGACTTGCAAATGGATACCGGAAGCTGTCTGAAGGGTGCCACAAACAAAATCACTTGCTGGTGTAGCTGCAAAATTAAGGCCTTTTTTGCGAACGCGTTCTCCAGGAGCCAATACATCAACAATCGGACTTGTTCCAGATTTTACAATTGAGCCAAGTGCTTTTTCAACTACATTTGATAAGCCGCCCTTTTTATTTCCTGGTGAGGGATTGGCACTTCGGTCTGCATTTCCTTTTGCCAAGTAGTCATCATACCAAGCCATTTCTCTGATTAAAGCTTCTCGAACTTCTTCATTCACTGTACGTGGAGCCAATAAATGAATCGCATCTCTCACTTCAGTTACTTCCGAAAATAGAACGGTTGCTCCTGACTTTACAAGTAAATCGGCAGCGAAACCTACGGCTGGATTAGCTGAAACTCCCGAGAAGGCATCGCTTCCTCCACATTGGACGCCAATTACAAGCTCATGTATGGGTACTGGTTCACGTCTTCTTCTATTTAATAATTGAAGCTTTTCGTCCGTTCTTTTCATGATTTCTCGTACATTTGCTTCAAAGCCTTGTTGATCCTGCAAGGAAATAATATCCTCTTCTTGGTTTGTAATAACGAGTGGTTGTAATTTTTCACAACCAAGTCCAATCACCAATACTTCGCCACCAAAATTCGGATGTTGAGAAAGGTTCGTAATCGTGCGAATCGGAATATCTGCACCATCTGCATTGATCGCAACACCACAGCCATAGGTATGTGTCAGCGAAATGACGTCATCAACGTTTTCATACAAAGGGAGCAATTCTTTCTTGATACGTTCTACTGCGTAGCCTAAAACTCCCGCAACACATTGAACACTTGTCGTAATTCCCAATATATTTTTTGTCCCGACTGTACCGTTCGAATTACGATAACCTAAAAATGTTCGGTTTGACGATTCGACGCGTGAATTTGATGATCCATTTGCTAAAGGCAGATTATCTAATGTTGGCGGTGTCGGTAACTGCATACGGGCTTCATGTACCCAAGCACCTTGTTCTATAGGTTCTTTTGCATAACCAATCACTTCGCCATAGCGATAGATGGCAGCATCTTTCTTGATGGACCTTAGAGCAATTTTATGTCCTTGTGGAATTCTCTCGATTGCGATTATACCTGATGGAAAACTGCTTCCTTCCTCGACACCGCCTGCATTCCCCACAATAGCGACGTTATCTGATTGATGGACTTGAATATAGAGTGGCTGTTTTTGCTGTATCATAATTCCCCTCCCTAAAATGCTCTACCTTTATATTCTACTAATGCATTTAATAGAGCTTTCATATAACCGATTGAGTAAGCAAAACCCAGACTTGAATGCTTCCATCCAATATTTGAAAATGCCCATTTGTCATCTAAATCTGGTGTATCTCCTGCAAAAGTTAATACGTGATCCGGGTTGATACAGCCTTGATAGCCTATTTTGTCAAGTTCAAGCAAGATTTTAAACATATTTAAATCTCCATCATCCAGCATCGCTTCTTCAAAAGCACCAGCTGTTGGTAGGCTGCCACGTACATTTCTGAAATGAACCAGGAATATACGATTTTTCCTTCCGAAATGATTGATTTCATCCATGACTAGCGAGGAGCCACCTGCTTCGGCTCTTGTTCCAATGCAATACACAAAACCAACATTTTTTTGCGGGAAGTCATCGATAATTCTGTGAAGACCAATACCGCCAAATGGTGAATCGGGATGTGGTGTATCAGATGGATGCATCGCTACATTTACGTTATAGTCCAGTGCTTCCTCTACAATGTCCCGATAGGCCCGTTGAAAGTTGCTCCACCAACGAGTAAGCTCTTCACTTGTTGGAATCGGAGTCTTTTCTTGTAGAAG
>DAMDNS010000146.1:0-6600 GCA_032083605.1 Ureibacillus sp. | reverse complement strand
TGGATTCTTCTTATTTTATTGTAAAATAAGGTTTACTAGGTGTTTTGTTCAAACTTTATTTCAAAGCTATAACTAATACTTTAGATTTTGATTTTCCAAATATTGTATTAAAATGAAGTGAATATATGCATTTTTTAAACTTGATAGCTCCACACCGTACCACATAACAGTAAAAATACATATTGGGTGGAACTTTTGAAATCTGTACAGGAATGTGAAAATGTTAACAGGGGGATGAATGGAGTGTTTAACGATTTTAAGATTACGGAAGGCCGTCCTGTATATATACAACTTAAGGAATATTTAAAAAGAATGATAACCAACGGGCATTTACTTGAGCACCAAAAGCTTCCATCCACTCGTGAACTCTGTTCTTTATTATCAATTAGCCGAAACACCGTTCTAACAGCTTATGCGGATCTGGAACAAGAAGGGCTTATTTATGCGGTAAAGGGAAAGGGAAACTTTGTCAGTCAAGTTGAGATAATCAAATCCCCACCTATCCAGTTAAATTGGACTGAAAAAGTTAACGAGCAAACCTTTTTGGCAGATGAACTGGACCTTAAAAAGCATGGTGTACGCTGGAATAAGAATATTATTTCATTTAATAGCATCGCACCCGATGAAAAGCTTTTTGATATAGAAAATTTTAAACGGGCTTTTTTAAATCGGATGTCTATTGAAGGAGACATCGTTCTTAACTATGGATATGCAAAGGGCTATAAACCACTTATCGAATACTTGCTTCACTACATGGAAATTAAAGGAGTAGACACTCGAAATAAAGATATTTTGATTACTAATGGATTCACGGAAGGTCTGGATCTCATTTTATCCTCTTTAAATAAAAAAAGCGGCCGTGTTATTTGTGAAAATCCAACCAATGACTCTGCTCTTAAACTCTTTCGATTACATGGTTTTGAAATTGATGGAATTGAAATGGATAATGATGGTATCAATATTAGTCAGCTGGAAACAATCCTATCAAAAAATGAATATGATTTTGCTTACTTAATTCCGTCTTACCATAATCCAACTGGAATCGTAACGTCTTCAAAAAAAAGGAAAGAAATCATGGATTTATTTTCCACCTATAAGCTTCCTATCATTGAAAATGGGTTTAATGAAGAATTACGTTATTCAGGGTCACATCTCGCATCCTTGGCATCCTTCGCCGGACAAGGCAATAATGTTATTTATACTAGCAGCTTCTCTAAAATTCTTTTTCCTGGCTTACGGATTGGCTGGATATTGGCAGACAAAGATTTGATTAATTACTTAGAAAGTATGAAACGAGCTCGAACAATTCATACGTCTACATTAGATCAAGCTGTGTTATATCAATATTTGATTGATGGATACTTTGAGAAGTATATAAAAAAAGCTAAATCAGTCTATAAGAAAAAGTATGAATTAACTGTTCATTATTGTAAGCAATTTATTCCTTTCAAACGAATAACAGGCGACGGTGGGCTTCACATTTTTATAGAACTAGAAGACCACATTGATTCTCGAAAACTTTTAGAAAAATGTTATCAAAGGGGCGTTGTTTTCTTACCTGGTAATATTTTTCACACGGACAGCAGTGGAAACCATACTTTACGATTAGGATTTTCTAGGCTGAATGAAAGAGAGATTGTTCAGGGCATAAAAATCATAGGAGATACTTTAAAAAATAATTATGGGGGCTAGAAAAATGAGAGTTGGCGTAATTATAGGAGGAGTTTCTTCCGAGAAACAAGTTTCAATTATGACAGGTGAAGAAATGATGGCGCATTTAGATAAAAATAAATATGAAATTGTACCGATCCACATAGAGAACAAAGAAGACTTAGTGGAAAAGGTGAAAAATCTGGACATTGCACTACTGGCGCTGCATGGCAAATTTGGTGAGGATGGCACTATTCAAGGTGCTCTTGAAAGCATGGGAGTTCCTTATACAGGGAGTGGCATTCTGTCCAGCAGCTTATGTATGGATAAGAATATCTCAAAAAAAATCATGCGCTTTGAAGGCGTGCAAACACCAGATTGGATTCACCTTACGAACATGGAAGAACTTAAAATGGATGAACTAGACAAAATTGGTTTCCCTCTAGTTGTGAAACCTAATTCAGGCGGTTCAAGTGTGGGAGTAAAAATTGTTTATGATAAAGAAACACTAAAGCTTGCTATTGCGGAAGTATTCAGTTGGGATTCAGAAGTGATAATTGAAAAGCTAATTATGGGAGAGGAAATCACTTGTTCCATTTTGGATGGAGAGCTTTTACCGGTAATCTCGATTCGTCATCAGGGAGAGTTTTTTGATTATACCTCCAAATATAATGATGTGGCTACGATTGAAGAGGTGGTCCAGCTCCCTCCCGAAACACATGCCCGTGTCTCTTTAGCTGCTATGACTTGCTATAATTCATTGAAATGTAGTGTTTACGCCCGAATCGACATGATGATTCAGAATGGTATCCCATATGTAATGGAGGTTAATACACTACCTGGGATGACGAAAAATA
This sequence comes from Ureibacillus sp., assembly GCA_032083605.1. Classification (GTDB taxonomy): domain Bacteria; phylum Bacillota; class Bacilli; order Bacillales_A; family Planococcaceae; genus Ureibacillus. Next base: position 4,093 of record DAMDNS010000146.1, on the reverse strand, counting down.
GTTTGCTGCCAAAAAGTGCACAGGGAGCGGGTATTCCTTATCAGAAGCTAATTGAATTAATCATTGAACATTCACTTAAAGGGCGAAAATAATGACATTAGTAGTTACTGATGGTATATATACCCATCTAGAATGAGAAGGATAGATTCGCACCACATGGATTCATATGAGATAAGGGCTCAAGGAATCACCAAAATATTTAATTAAAATGTCTCAATCTGAATAATATCTTTCGTATCTTCAACAATCGGGCGCTTTCCGGTACTGCACCCCAAAAGTTAGTTTTCTACTCTAACTTTTGGGGTGGAGTACCTTTTTGAATAGGAAATGCGTCTTTTCATGGAAAGGTCCAGATTTTAGAGTAAAGTAATTGCATATGCAATAATCGGAAGGAAAAAGGGAGCTGGAAAGGGAACTTTTTGATATACCGGATTAAATAAAGGAGAGAAGACAATGAGTAATTCATTTATCGAACAAGTACATTATATTAGAATTCCTGTAAAGGATTTAGAACTGTCTGCACAATGGTATAGAGATGTATTAGGGCTCCAGTTGCTAAATAATAATGAGGAACTGGCAATTTTAAAAGTAAATGAAGGACCTTTCTTACTTATCTTAGTTCCTACCCAAGATGAAACATTTGCACATTTTACAATTGATAGTGAACAAGAATTTAGCATTGGCTTCACAAGTCCAGAGTTATCTAAATTTCATCAACACTTGATTGATAATCAAGTTAAGGTCGAGGATATAAAAGAAGATAATGGTCATGCCTTTTTCCACTTTTATGACCCAACTGGCAATAAACTTCAAGTGCACTGGTAAGATAATAATAGATAAATAAATTACCGTATTTCATTATCGAGTGCTTTAGCTGAATAAAGATGTTCAACAATTGGGCCAGATTGTTGAAAAGTAGACCAAAATAAAAAGGAGATGCCATTCAAATAGGAGGCATCTCCTTTTTTCCGTTAATAAGTGGTTACCTTGGCTGCTTTTTGAACCGTGTAAATCCAGCGCTGCCACCAGGAGAGGTTATCCTGGTATTCTTCCACATCAAGCGTGTAGAGGGCATCTTCATTCTTCCAAAGCCGTTCAAAATATCTTTCCATATCCAAGGCGAGCGCGCTATCAATGGGAGCGAGGATGCGTACGTTATTTTCCAGGTTGTAATTCTCCAATGTTCGTTCCGTATAGTTGGCAGAACCGCTAGAAATGATAGTTTGTTCCGCTGTTTGAATCCAGATGGCTTTTGTATGGTATTGGCCGACTACGGTGTTGTACCAGCGAATGTTGATTTGTTCATTTGTATCCTCAAGCAGCTCGTTCACAACCGGTCGATTCGGCAGACCGGACTTTTTCTGGCCGAATGAGTTTTCATTGGGGTCTAGAATCATATTTATCTGCACGCCCCGGTTGGCTGCATCTGTTAAGGCGTTGATAATGCCGCGCTGGGAAATAAAGTACATGCCGATCCAAATTTTATCTCCTGCTTTTGTCGACGCTAGATCTTCAAGCAAGGCGTCCAAAATTTTCTTTTCGGTCAAATATTGTACAGCATACTGGCCGTCACCCTGCTGGGGCAAATCAGCCCTCGGCAATTTCGGACCATCCGACATGAGCGACACTGCTTCTTCTGCCTCCAGAATATCGTTTATGACGGGCCCCGTTACTTTCAAACCAAGATTTCCGTGGAAGCCACTTGCATCATGCGGGTTTGAGGATGTGATAATCGCTTCCTTCTCCGATACGGCCGCTTTGCGGTGGTTCGCTTTCACGTTGAACAGTTCCAAATAGGAGGATACGGTCATTTTTGGCGCTTTGCTTGACATGGCGTTGGCAATCCATCCCTTGTCTTCGTGGTCGAACCATTGAAACATTAATCGGTATAAGCCTGAATAAATCGGTGTAGAATCCCGCAGCTGATCTAAATCGGTGTAAACAATTTCTACCCCGGTTTCACGCATCTTCTTGAACCAAGGAGTTTCATAGGAGCCATAGCCCTTATTGAGCGGATCGGTGATGAACACAACCGGCATATCGGGATTGTTTTTCTTTTTCTCGGCAAGCTTGTCAGAGAGGGTATTCGCGATTGGCGGGAAATCTTCTTTTTCATCGAAATATCCATCCATCAAAAAGAAATCCACCACCACAAACTGTTCGGCTTCATCAATCAATCTATAAACTTCTTCAAATATATGATTCTCATGTTTCCGATTGGTCCCTTCCCGGTCTTGCGCATAAGTTAAATCCGTCAGTATTTCAATATTGTCTGTTCTATGCAAGTCTCCTTCATAGGAAATGTCTTCCGGCAACGGTTTATATGTATGCCATAACATTTCTCCTATATATAGCAATATCAAAAGAAGTATAAGAGCGTTTATGACTTTATTTCTGCGACTCCAGCTGTTCCATTTCTTCTGAACTTTTTTCATTGAAATTCCTCCCATACTCTTGTATTTTTGTTCCCGTGAATAAGCAAAAGTAAACAGCGGTAGCTTGCATGGCGGCTGGAAATTTGTAAGAAAATGCTGGTGTTTTTGGGAAAATACAAATGGTATTAGAAAAAATGGAAAGAGGTTGAAAATGATTAACCTCTTTCCATTTTTTTATTTTTCTCATTAAATAGACGAATCTTCGGAATAAGTCCTTCCTGGAGATATCTTTGTAGTTTGGCAAGGGTAAAGGTGAAACAGTTTAAAGTAGTGATCATAGGGTAAAAAATGTACCAAAGATTAGTTTATGAAAGCTTGAAATATTAAAAGCCTTTCTGAACTTTTTATTCTTTGGTTTTTAAACAAGATAGGAGATGAATTTGATGAAAAACCCACATCTAACAGATCCGCGCAAGAAATATTATAATGAAAAATTCCCGGATCAAGAGCAGAACACTCCGGCGCTACAGAATGAAATGAGCCCCAAACCGGACTGCGGAGAAGAATCATATAAAGGATACAATCGCCTGGAAGGGCGCAATGCCTTGATTACCGGTGGCGATTCGGGAATTGGCCGTGCCGCTGCCATTGCCTATGCGCGTGAAGGTGCAAACGTGGCTATCCAGTTCTTCCCTGGCGAAGAAGAAGATGCGAATGAAGTCAAAGGATTAATTGAAAAAGCAGGCAGAAAAGCCTTGCTGCTACCATATGACTTAAGGGAAGATGGTGCTGCCACAGAGATTGTTACAAAAACTGTGGAAGCTTTTGGAGGATTGGACACGCTAGTATTGAATGCGGCGCAACAAATCGCACAGCCAAGCCTGAGTGATCTATCAATGGAACAAGTGCAAGATACCTTCAAGGTAAACATCATCAGCATGTTTGAGACCGTAAAGGCTGCTGAAGAGCATCTGGAACCAGGAAGTGCCATCATTACTACCACATCGGTTCAATCTTTTAATCCGTCCACATCTTTAATGGATTATGCCGCTACAAAAGGGGCAATAAGCAACTTTATGACAAACCTTTCCGCGTACTTTGCGTCTAAGGGGGTACGTGTCAATGGGGTAGCGCCAGGACCAATCTGGACACCGCTGCAGTTGGATAATGGACAATTGGATGGGAAAATCCCTGAGTTTGGCCAAAATAGTCCTCTTGGCCGTCCGGGACAGCCGGTAGAGCTTGCACCTGTGTATGTTTTACTAGCCTCCGATGAAGGAAGTTATATCGCGGGCCAGATTTATGGAGTGACAGGTGGCGAACCGATCGACCTGTAATCTTAAGTACGAGTCTCATAAAAATATCTCACTCGAATTCAGTGAGGTTCTATTTGATTCTCTGATTATGGAAGAAAGGTAAAAAATAAAAAGAGGAATCGCTGCTTTTAATGCAGCAATTCCTCTTTTTTTCAGTTTATAGTTAATCGACAATTTCTTTGTTTGCTTTCCATTGTTTTTTTACAGTAAAAGTTAAGTACAAATTAGTTAGGATGATACATACAACCCCAAATCCACCTAGAATTAGTGCCTGATGGAGTACATACCCATAGTCGATTGTAGTTGACATTAACTCTCTGAACCCTTTGATGGCATAAGTTAATGGTAAATAAGGGTTTATATCTTGGAAGAATGCTGGTGTTAAAACCTTTGGAAAAGTTC
>DAMDNS010000145.1:0-6651 GCA_032083605.1 Ureibacillus sp. | reverse complement strand
AATAGAGTATATGACAAAAATGATAACTCACTTGGGATGCAATTACATATAAGTATTAATGTAATTGAATAGATGGAGGGATATTTAGCATGAAAATTGTAAAAGAGCCAAAAACCTTTGAACAGGTTAATACGGAAGTACTAGTCGTAGGGGTTCAAAAAAATTGTGATCACATTAATGGATGGAAGGATTTCGTTTCATTCTACGGAGAAAGTGTCGAGGATTGGATTCGTACTTGTGATATCGATACAGATCGAAAGAAGATTACGAAAATCCCTTACACTGGGTCAAATCCAAACTTAAAACGAGTGCTATTTGTCGGATTAGGCGATACAAAAACTTTAACTGAAAATGAGCTGAGAGAAGCATTTGGGATTGTTGGGAAGCAATTGCGCGCTTTAAAGGTAAATGAATTTTCTATCTGGCTGGAATCATTTACTGCAGCCCCAATCGATGAAGAGACAATCGCCTTTTTATTTGCAGAGGGTGCCGGTCTTGGATTCTATCAAACACCAAATTATAAAACTACTTCAAATGAAGTGGATGTGTATATGGATGCGGTTCATTTTGTAACCAATGGAGATATCGACGAAATAGCAGCAGCCTATCAGGTAGGGAAAATTTACGCTGATTCTGTAAATGAAGCACGTAACCTGGTAAATTTACCACCAAACTTATTAACTGCAACTGAGTTGGCAAACTATGCTGAAAAATTGGCAAAGCAATATGATTTTGAAATTGAAATCTTAACAAAAGCAGAATTGGAAGAGCTTGGTATGGGTGGTATATTAAGCGTGAACAAGGGCTCTGTTGAGGAGCCTCGATTGATTACGATAAAATATCAAGCGACTGAAAAGTGGGAGGATGTCATCGGATTAGTAGGAAAAGGAGTTACCTACGATACGGGTGGTTATTCGATTAAGCCAAAAACTGGCATGGTCGGCATGAAGGGCGATATGGGAGGCGCAGCAGCTGTCCTGGGCGCTATGAAAATCATGGGTGAAATCCGGCCAAACAAGAATGTTGTAGCGGTAATTGGGTCAACGGATAATATGATTTCCGGTGAAGCGTTTAAACCGGATGATGTCATTACAATGTATAGTGGAAAAACAGTGGAAGTGCTAAATACTGACGCAGAAGGCCGCCTTGTATTGGCAGATGCTGTAACATACGCGAAGCAGCAAGGAGCGAATTACTTAATCGATGTTGCGACTTTAACTGGCGGTGTCATTACTGCACTTGGCTTTGATAAAACAGGATCTCTAACAAATAATGAAGAGTTCTTCGATGCCTTTATAGAATCTAGTATCGAAACCGGAGAATTTGTGTGGGGAATGCCATTAACAGAAAAAGATAAAAAACGAATTCGCAAATCCGATGTTGCCGATTTAAATAACTCTCCAGGCAGTGATGGCCATATGATTTTTGGAGGTGGCTTTGTTGGAGAATTTGTTGAGGAAACACCATGGATTCACTTGGATATTGCCGGTACATCGAATGCAAATAATGCACATGACTTAGGGCCAAAAGGGGCAACAGGCGTTATGGTAAGAACTCTCGCAACCTTTGTAGAAAGATTAGGCGAACAAAACAACTAATTATCTTGCATTTAAGAACTTTAAGTCTAGTGGGCATATAGCATACCTATCTTTTCTTTTCTAACATAAGTTATTAATGAAAAGGAGGTAGATTTTATTGGTAAATTATTATGGTGGTTATGGTGGATATGGCGGTGGATTTTCTGAATTTGGATATCCATTCATCGGTGGATTTTTAGGTGGTTTACTAGGAAATGTACTTGTTCCTGATAACAGAGGGTTCGGTAGACCTTACCCTTATCCGTATCAGCCTTATCCATTCTATGGTCACCCAAGATACCCACACAGACGCGGACCTTATAGAAGATTTTACTAAGAAAAATGAAGAAGTGCGAAACTAATATGTTTCGCACTTCTTTTCCTATTTATAAATAGAAGTTTACTTGATCTTTTGTTCTTTTTTCATTCGTTCAATTTCTGGCTTTAAATCGTCTCGAACTGTACCAGACCATGGTTTAACCCCTGCAATATATGAAGAGCGACTCATGATATGACCGCCAACCGGGCCTGTTATAAAGAGGAATAAAACACCCAAGAGAATTGTCGGATTAAAATGATTTTCATTTAGCCAAAAGTGAAAGAATACTCCGAGTAATATACACATAACGCCTAAAGTAGCACTTTTGGATGCAGCATGGGCACGTGTATAAAGGTCAGGGAGCCGTAATAGGCCGATTGCTGACACGACAATGAATAGAACACCTGCTGCAATAAAGAATACAACTAAAATATTAGCGAGAATCGTCACGGGTAATTATATCTCCTTTCTCTATAAATTTAGAGAAGGCAATTGTTCCAATGAAAGAAAGAATGGCTAATAATAAAATAATCTCTAAAAAGAAACTAGTATCAACGAGCATTGAGAACAATCCAACTAAGCAGATAAGCGCAACACCAATGGCATCTAACGCGACAACACGATCAGAAGGATGCGGGCCCTTCACTAGACGGTAGACAAGGACAACGATTGATATAACGATTATAATTACTGCTGCCCAAAGAAAATAGGTCATGAACGGCTCACCTCCAATATTGCTTTTTCGAACGAATTTTTAATAGAATCAATTGTTTCATCAATATCATTACTATCAATTACATGGATATATAATGATTTAGAATCGTCTGAAACATGGACAACAACCGTACCAGGAGTCAAGGTAATCAAACTTGAAAGCAGTGTAATTTCCCAATCCTCAGTTAGGTTAGTGTCATATTTAAAGAATGCTGGCTGTAAGTCCAGCTTCGGTTTAAGTACAAGAACTAACACAGAAACATTGGCTAAAATAAGCTCTTTTATAAATAGAATCGCTAATTTGATCACTGCCCAGACACGATCCGTATAAAGGCGTGACTTAAAGAATTTGCGTAGGGCAACAATTACTAAAAGACCTAATAGGTAGCCAATTATAAAGCGCGACAACGAATAATTAGAGGATAAAAACATCCATAAAAAGGCTAAAAATAGATTTAACAATATTTGAAAGGACATTTATTCTCCTCCTTTCATAACCGCATCCGTATAAATTGAAGGATCCACTAAGATTTTAGCTGCATCCCCCATAAATGGCGTCAACCATTCCGTACCGATGCCGTAGAAGATTGATACAACAACTAAAAGTACTGTTGGAATAAAGAGTCCATTATATTTTTTCTTCTCTACATTGTTAGCAAGCTGTCCTTCTTCACCCCAAAATGCGTATATAAAGATGCGCATTATTGAGAGTAGAACCACAATGCTGGATGCTAGTACCAAAAGACTTGTCCAGATATTGCCTGCTACGAAACCACCTTGTATTATCAGCAATTTTCCAACGAAACCGCTTAACGGAGGAACGCCAACTAAACCAAGTGCGGCAATTAGGAAGAACCAGCCAAATGCCGGATAGGTCTGGATTAGACCACCCATTTTTCGTAAATTGGTCGTCCCGGTTACATAGATAAGAATCCCGATTAACATAAAGAGAGCAGCTTTGATGATCATGTCATGAATTAGATAGAATATCGCCCCTTCTAAAGCAGTTTCATTCATTTGAGCAACTCCAAATAAAATAACTCCAACCGCGATTACAATATTATAAATAATGATTTGTTTTACATCAAAGTGTGCTAATGCGCCGATGCATCCGGCTACAACTGTAAGCACTGCCAGGATTAGCAGTAATTCATGGGTAAAGGCTAAGTCATGTGTAAAGAATAACGTGTATGTACGTGTAATAGCGTAAACACCGACTTTTGTAAGCAGGGCACCAAATAGTGCAAGTACCGGAATTGGTGGCGCTGCATAAGCACCAGGTAACCAAAAATACAGCGGGAATATGGCTGCTTTCATTCCGAATACCAACAAGAAGAGAACAGCAATTACCGTAATGATTCCCGGTTGATTAATTTCGTCAATTTTCAATGCAATATCTGCCATATTCAAAGTCCCGACAACAGAGTATAAATACGCTACTGTTATGACAAAGAGGGCAGAGGATATGACATTCACTAAGATATATTTAATGGATTCACGCAATTGCGCTTTTTCTCCACCAAGTACGATTAATAAGTAAGAAGCCATCAATAATACTTCAAAGAATACGAATAGGTTGAAAATATCCCCTGTTGTAAAGGCGCCATTCACCCCGGTAATGATAAACATAATGCCGGGATAGTAGAAGAATTGCTCGCGTTTTCTTCCGATGGATTCAAAACCGTACCATACGATAAAGAACGCCAGGATTAATGTAGTCAGCATGAGAAGTGAAGCTACCATGTCTCCCATCATTGTAATCCCAAATGGTGCAGGCCAATTTCCAAGTGTAACAGTTTGAGGACCATTTTCTCGAACATTCAAGACAAGTCCGGCTGCACAGATTATTGATACGATAAGCCCTAAAAGAGTAGTAATTCGTTGATAAGCAATATTTTTCTGCCCAAACATTAAAATCATGGCAAAGAAAAATGGAATAATTATAGGTAATAAAAGAAAGTTACTCATTATCCTCACTTCCTTTCATTAGCGTCATATCATCAGTATTCAGCTCGTGGTAAGCACGATAAGCGAGTACTAAAAAGAAGGCTGTAACCCCAAAACTAATTACGATAGCTGTTAAAATTAACGCCTGTGGAAGGGGATCGGCAAAGTCTGTCACACCATCTTTTAAAACCGGTGGTGTACTTCCTTTAAAGCTTCCCATTGTTAAAATCAGCAAATGGGCCCCGTGACTTAACAACCCTGTTCCAATAATGATGCGGAGAAGACTGCGAGATAATATTAAGTAAATTGCAGCCATAAATAGAAAGCCGCAGACAAAGGCCATTACTATTTCCATTATTCATCCTCCCCAATCGTTTGAATAATGGTCATCGTCACACCAACAACAACCAAGTAAACACCTAAATCGAATAATGCTGCGGTGTGAAGTGATGTTTTTCCTAAAATAGGTAAATTGAAATAATCAAAGAAATGTGTGAAAAACGGTTTCCCTGTAAACATAGAGAATGCAGCTGTTCCCAATGAAATGATTAGTCCGATTGCTACCATGTAAATATAGTTAATTGGCAGAATGGTTTTAACCGTTTTTAAATCAAATGCAATAATCAGCAGTACAATTGCACTTGCCGTGATCAAGCCCCCGATAAATCCGCCACCAGGAGTATAATGCCCAGCGAAGAAAATATGAACAGCGAAGAAGAAAATAATGAAGAAGACGATTTTTGCAGTAAACTGCCCAATTACATCATTTGTTTTCATAGTTTTTCTCCTTTCTTGCTCAAACGAAGCTTAATCATGGCGTAAATTGCAATACCTGCTATTGATAATACGGCAATTTCAAACAATGTATCGAAGCCACGGTAGTCAACTAAAATAACATTTACGATATTTCCTCCGCCTGCAAGAGAATACACGGTTTCTTTGTAGTATTCAGAAATAGAGTCGATTAGTTTTTGTGAATGGGCTGATAGGGCAACAAGCGTAACCATTGCACCAACCGATACAGAAACAAATGCTCTTCCAAATCTGAAGCGTGTACGTTCTTCTTCCTTTTTATAGCGTGGCAGGTGATAGAACGCAAGTAAGAATAGTGCTACCGAAATCGTTTCGATCACAAGCTGTGTAAGCGCTAGATCAGGTGCGTTAAACATGACAAAGAATAAGGAGACTGTGTAGCCTACTAATCCTAAAGCCACAATTGACGTAATCCTCGATCTTGCAAAAACTGTTGTAATGGTACCAATGACTAGAACAATAATCACTATAATCTGATAGACATGGATTGGTGAGGAACCTTCAAATGTTAGTTTAAAAGCATCCTGTACAAATAAAGTGACAATCACAATAATTGAAATTGACCCAAGCATATAGCTTAAGTATCGGCGTATAGAGCCAGTCATATAAAGTGCAGAGAATCGTGCAACCCATTTGTCGAATAATTCATAGACTAAGAAATCGTATAAATTGTTTAACGTTAATTTCGCAGGGAATAGATTATACATCTTTTGCCATTTAGATAGTGTCAAGTATAAAACCAGACCTAAAACGACGATCCCGATTGTCATCAGTAATTCAGTTGTGATGTGCCCATGCCATGCCGCAACGTGAATATCAATTTGCTCCGGACTGCTGTATAGGAACGGTTGAATAGCCATAACAGCCGGTTTGATGAAAATATCTGCAATCACATTTGGAATAAAGAATAGTGTAATAACCAGTGCTGCTAAAATTACCGGAGAGATTAACATACCTACAGGTGCTTCATGTGGTTTATGCGGAAGCTCCTCAATATTTCCTTTTCCAGTAAAGGTTTTAAATACAAAGTAAAAGCTATAAATAAATGTGAAAACGCTAGCAATCCAAGCGATAATCGGGAATAGAATGCCCCACGTCGAGAAATTGAATAAGTCAAATTCTGTAATAGACAGCATAGCAGTTAAGAACATTTCTTTACTTAAGAAACCATTAAATGGCGGTAATCCTGCCATAGAAAAGCTTCCAATTAAAGCTACTGTAAAGCTTACTGGCATGATACCCATTAAGCCGCCAAGTTTGCGGATATCACGCGTACCTGTT
>DAMDNS010000144.1:0-6670 GCA_032083605.1 Ureibacillus sp. | reverse complement strand
GAGATAAGTTGAAATTCTACGAAAATTAGTGGCGAACTATAATAAGAATTCGATACTTTCTAAAGATTAATTGTAGTGGAGGGTCGACGCCTGAGACTATAGGCTCGGCGTCGACCCTCGAAAAAGCGAATCCGAAACGAAAATCAATTTTTTCGCACACCGAAAAAACACCATTTTCAATTGAATGGTGTTTTTGGGTTTTGTCCCAGCCTCTTAATTCCATTTTGAATCTAATATCTCAATTAAACTTAATAAATGTTTTTCCATGAATCAGCTAGGTATACTGTTTACTTGTCTAGTGACAATCTCTCATTTCTAAGGTGGAGTCCACTTATTTCTGTTCCATTTTATCGGTAAATTAAGATTCCAGATCCATTTCTAGATACATTAAGTGATAAATCTTCCCACAAACTCCCAAATCGTACTCCAATAGTTTTGAGGGTCTACTTTTTCCGCTTCGCCGTGTCCCGCACCTTTGATAATCAATTTTTCTTTTTCTACTGCTGCTGCTTCAAAAACATCATCCAGCATTTCATATGGGACGAAGGTATCCTGATCACCATGGATAAATAAAATGGGATTCTTGCTCTTTGCAACCTGTTCAACAGCAGACGCCTCATATAAGTCATAGCCAGCACGGATATTTGTAATCGTGTTGGCTGCGTTAATGACCGGGAATTCAGGTAAACCAAATAAGTCGTCAAGCTGATATACAAATACATCACTAACGGAAGAATAGCCACAGTCTTCCACAATTACCTTCACATTAGCTGGCAATTCTTCACCGGAAGTCATCATAACTGTAGCACCACCCATCGATACACCAAATAATGCAATTTCGGCATCTGGGTCTAACTCAATAATTTCATCAATCCACTGGAGCATATCAAGTCGGTCATGCCAGCCCATGCCAATGTATTCTCCCTCACTATTTCCATGGCCACGTAAATCAGGAGCTACTACATGAAAACCTTGCTCATAAAAATTGCGAATATACCTTGTCATCCCTTCTGCACTAGATGTATATCCATGAACGACAATTGCCCATTTATGATTATCTGCCCCATTTTCATACAGCCTTGCTTGTAAATTGAGCTGAAGTTTATCATTTGAAACAATGGACATAACAGAAGAATCATATTCTGTCAGGAACCGATTGTCAGCCACCTCGGCAGCCTCCGCAACCTCTGCCATCACAGCAATACTTTCTTCAAGGTTCGGATTATCTTCCATAAACTCTTTCTCATCATCTGCTTTTAAAGCGAAATTATAAAAGTAATTTCCTACCCCAAAGTATGCGGCCCCTAAGACAACGACTAAGCCTCCTAATATAATGCCTATTCTCTTTTTCACGTTCCAACCCCCATAAAACTATGTAATCGTATCCAATCTCCCTAATTTCCCCTATCAAATCAGTTAGAAAAAAGTCTTCGGAATCTATTATATTACTACTTTTTGTAGAAAATGTCGTTAGAATTAGAAAAAACGGATGCGCGGTTAGCCTAAGCTGCATTTAAAAAGATTAGAACATTTTATTTTCTTATACGTAAAAAATACTTAGATTCGATTAAACAAGCAACCGAATCTAAGTCCTTCTATAGTTTTAGATGCTTTTGATACATTCATAGTGTGTTGGATTTTTTTCACGGTCTAATTACAACACTTTTATGCTTCTTCTGTCCATGTCAACTCTTCTCTCGGACTAGTTACCACACTTCCTGGCTTTTATTGTCCACTAGACAACTTTTGTTAGACTACCATCGCCGAATCTATTTAAGAAATCTATTTTCAACTTGGTCAGCAGAATAGGTTAGTAGACCTATAGTGTTATCGGTTTCGATAATCGAACTACCTGCGATTTTGTCATACAGTAGTTGCTCTTTCCATAGAAATTCGCGATCTGGGAGGGATTTTTTTTCGGCATCATGAAGCTTATAGGAAGTGTCACAGTATCGATATATGGTTTCGGTTTGCTGCAATATTTGAGTAAGTGCGGCTGTCACCTGCATTAAGATACCAAAGTTTTTAAAGCTCATATTTTTAATCGGACTTGAAGTCATTTGCTTTACATGCATTTCTTTATCATTCGAAAAAATGAATGAAGATTTTACTGAAAAACTGTAGTGAACATCTCCCGAAAGAATGACAGGGTTCTTCGGATTCCAATCTGCTAGTTGATTTAGTAGGTTAGTTAGCCCTTTTCCGTTGTATCTCCAGGCTTCCACATCAAAAATCGTTTGGACATGCGCTCCCAGCTTTTCTAGAGTAGGCAGAAATTGCAGAATCGCCTTTTCAATTAAATCGAACCCGATTACAGGCGTTGGTGAGACAATGATTAAGGGATCTCCCTTTTCCCAGCCGCTTGACTTCAACTGATTCGTTATTTCCTTGTATTCTTGTTCGTTGACGAGCTGTGGTGGAAAGGCTTTCTCTTTAACTACTTGTTCCATAAGATTCGTATTTGGCTTATCATCATATTCTCTCATAGTCCGTGTATCAAGAAACACCGCTTTTGTGGTTGTAGGTGCTACAAAATGCCATGGCTGATGCTCCCACAACAAAGTAATCCACTCTTTGTGATGGACCATCATCTGTCCGGTTCTCAAATCTTCGAAATACTGCTTTAACATAGGTATGAAATCTTCTCGGAACAATGCCGGTTCATTTCCCCAGCCTTGAAATGCAAAATAGGCCGATAAACCATTGGCTACAATATGTGTACCTAAAGGGGATTTTCGAACACTCTCTTTCCAGTCTGCATTGATATTCCAATCGTCTGTTATATCATGGTCATCAAATATCATATATGTGGGAATATTGGCCAATAATCTTCTGATCTTATAGGTATCTGACTGATATTTCGCCATAATTTTTTCCTGATTGGTATACCGTTTTTGTAATTGAGTTTTTTCGAGCTTCTTTAGCTTATCCGTGCTTTTTGATAGTTTCAGATTAAACTTTTCTCTTTCATATGCCTCTTCAAAGGATTCAAAGGTCCCTTGTTTATTATATATTTCCCAGAGAACAGGACTCCAAGAAAATAAATACATGGCGGCATATTCACCAAATTCAATAAGATGATTTGAAGCATTACGAGAGGTGAAGCTCGCAAAATCCTTCATGTAATCCTTTCGTCCGTTAATCAGCTTCAAAGCAGAATTATTTTGAATTCGCTTATCGATGCTGACCAAATCTTCTTCTATGCCCATTATTGCTTTTCCCATCTGATTTATGGGGCCAAAAAGCGGATCTGCAACGTCATCTGCATATATTTGATCTCCCATCAAAAAGAGTGCCTCAGGACGATTTGTTAAATCTTTACATTGCTCTAGCAAAAGTCGATCCGCGCTAACTAATGCATCGACACCTTCTCCATGTGGTTTTCGGCAAGAACCGAATAAGAATTTACTGAATCGCCGTGAATCCTTTTCAGGGATATAGAATGTAGGGAAACTTAAAGGATCATAGACAATACTTAGTGGATTGCTATGAGTAAGGAGACCAAGATCTCCTAAATGGAAGGATTGCTGCGGACTATTGAAATGAAGATTGTAGCCTATTAATTGATTCGTAGGAAAAGTATTCGAAAAGGGGGTGATTTTGATAAGATTAATAAACAGATTTTCACCAAATTGAACCATTTCCGTCTCGGTATTTGACCATATCTGCGAGTAATGCTCGTCGGTATCATCGATGGTATTTATTTTAAAAATTTCTGCAGAGATGGCAAACTCTTTGCTTGTTGCCACCCAAACAAATACCTCAGAGGAGTCAAGACGCCGTATGATTGGGCCAGCCAAAAGAGCAGGAAACAAAACAGGATTCATGTATTTCTTCCCCTCATCCTAGACTTTTATTAGAATATGCAACAAGCCCAATGAATGTGATTTATGGAAGATTTATTACGACCTATAATCGGCAGAAATAAAAATTCAGAATTTTTAATAAAAGCGAAACTTTTTACATTACCCATCCGTAAATTTATAAATGTCTTGATATTTCGGAGGGAGGGGTTTAAATGAGAAAAAAATATTTAACTATCATGTCCATTTCTTTTATTATAGAATTGATAATTTCGTATATGATAGCCTCCTTCTTTTCTGTGAGAATGATTGAAGTTATGTTTTTCGTTGGGGTTGCCTTCTCCGTCATTGTTTTCTTCTTTTCAAGTAGCGGCGGCATTATTTCCAATATGACATCCTCTGAAGTTAGTGCCAGAACAGGAATTCTACAAAAAAGTGAGCCTTTTATTTTTAAAAGAGGCCCAATTTTCATAGCATCCCTTCTGCTGTTATCAATTGGCCTTGTATTGTTTATCTTGCTTGTTTATGGGGTTATTCCTCCCGCTGAAAGTTAAAATACCTTAACTTACAAAGAGCTTGGAAAATGAACCAAGCTCGTTTTATTACATGAAAAAAGCAGTGGATTTCTATATTGAATCCACTGCCCATTAATTCTAATGGCTACCTAAAAAATCTTCATTGACAAAATCTTGGATGACTCCCATTGCTACTTTTGTCCCTTCAGCGGCTGCAGCAATGACCTGCAATGGAGCTGCTTTAGTAATATCTCCACTCACATAGACTCCTTCGATATTGGTTCGTCCAAAATGATCCGTTTCGATTCCTCCATTTTCATGAAGATCGCAACCCAAGGATACTCCAAGTTCGGATGCTTGTTTTAAGCGAACCGTTACAAACCCTCCTTTTCTTTCAAGTTCTGTCCCATTTTTAAATCGAATGAATTCTAATTGGCCATTGCTGCCTTGCAAATCCAATATCTCGTCTTCAATAATCTCGATTTTATTTTTCACTAATAATTCCTGCTGCTCTTTCGAGAAAACATTTTTTCCATTTGTACAAATAACCAAATGCTTACTCCAATTATAAATCAATTTAGCCTTTTCGAAGGCACTTGGGAATTCTGCTATGAGCACAAGTGGAAGATTTCTTAGTTCCCATCCATCACAAAATGGGCAGCTAAACAAGCTCCTACCATAGAAATCATGGACTCCGGCAATATTGGGAATTTCGTCCTTAAGACCAGTGGCTAGAATCACCTTTCTTGATTCAATCAGATCACCATTGCCTGTGCATATAGAAAAGCCTATTTTGTCTTTTTTGACCTCAACAACCCGTTGATTTTGAATTGTTAGATTTGAATATTTCGAAAGATCCTCCTTTGCCAATTTTTTAAATTCTGCTGGGTTAATACCATCTCTGGTGATAAACCCATGTGAGGCATGGGTTACAGCATTTCTTGGCTTATTTTCATCCAATAAGAGAATTCTCTTATTTGCCCTCGCCAGTACAAGTGCAGCATTTAACCCCGCTGGACCACCACCGATAATAATGCAATCGAACATCATATTCCTCCTCCCGATAATTTTTCGTTCATATATAGTACCTCCTTTAGGTTTGACACTATTTTCTTAAATAAAACAAAAAGCTGACCTCCAGTTAGAGATCAGCTTCAGTAATACTATAGTGTTAATTTCTTTCTTAGCAGCATTGAGTCAAAGCTAGCTGTGGATACAGACAATTGTCCATGGTCCAATAGTGGATAATTATATAGGCTGCCTTCGTACACTAATTTGAACCGCGGATGCATCAAAAAGTCATTTGGTGAAATTAGTGCAGGAGGAAGATCCCATAGTTTCAAACCACTTTTTTCAAATACTTCAGCAACAAATTGAGAACAAAAATATTTATTTTTTTGATGAATGGGATACTGGATCGCTACCCCAATAAGCCCCAGCAAATTATAAGAATACAAATCTTTGTTTGAATTAAAGCTTTGAATTACATTTCTGATTCGAATATATTCACTTGATGAGACATCGATTTTTAATAAAAGGCATCTAGTATCATCAAAATATCGATAAGTACCATAGTACACATCTTCTCTAATGAAACCAGCAATCAATGGATTTCTGGGATTTTTACGGCCAAAGCTATAGATTTCATCGAGTTTGTCATCAAAACCAATAGAGACATGATTATATGGCGCGTTTGTATACCATTTGATAATTTTAGTGAGTACCGTACCCGTGTCGGTCAATAAGATATAAACCGTCTTTTTCTTCTCTGTCATGACCAATTATCCCTGGGTGTCATCGTCGCTTTTGTATTCTAGAAGATCTCCCGGCTGACAATCCAATGCCTTGCAAATCGCCTCTAAAGTAGATAATCGAATCGCTTTTGCCTTGCCATTTTTTAATATCGAAAGGTTGGCCATTGTTATTCCGACCTTTTCCGATAACTCTGTCACACTCATCTTCCTTTTTGCTAGCATCACGTCTATGTTTATAATAATTGCCATTGTTTTTCACCTCAGACCGTTAAATCATTTTCAGATTTAATATTAATAGCTTCCTGCAATAGTCTTTGGAGTACAGCAGCAAAGACTGCAACAACAAGTGGAGCAAATACAAATACCGCTGCAATCAAAATGACCCCTGGGGCGTCATCTCTTTCGGCAAATAAATAGAAAAGCGGCATTCCCAATACATATAAAGCACTGATTGTAATCGCACTGAATTTGATATTTTTTAATGCATGAACTGAAATTTGCGAAAACGCATTATTGTGATCAATATAGCTTAAAAGTTTAAAAGCTTGATACAGCGCATTGTAAAATGGAATAGCTGCCCCGTACATGACAATAAACA
>DAMDNS010000143.1:0-6679 GCA_032083605.1 Ureibacillus sp. | reverse complement strand
CAGTAACTACATTTATCACCCCATTTGGCAAACCAGCTTCAGTTGCTATTTCAGCAAGTTTCAGTGCAGAAAGCGGCGTATCCTCAGCAGGCTTTACAACGACCGTATTTCCTGCAGCAATGGCTGGTGCTACACTACGCGCCGCAATTTGCAATGGGTAGTTCCATGGTACAATATGTGCTGTTACACCAATGGGCTCTCGAATTGTATAATCTAGAAAATCGGCGCGCAATGGAATGGATTCCCCTTGAATTTTATCAGCAACTCCCCCGTAATATTCAAAATAACGGGCTGCCAATTCTACACCGCCTTCTACAAGCCATCGCGGTTGTCCAGTATCCATTCTTTCTACAGAAAGGATTTCCTCTTTCTTCTCTCGGATTAGCTGAGCCATTTTCAGTAATAATCTTCCTCTGTTTGCAGGAAGCATATCTCTCCATTCTGTCGACTCAAAGGCTTGTCGAGCTGCCGATACTGCACGATCGACATCCTCACTATTCCCCCTGGGCACTTGTGCAACCACTTCAAGAGTTGCTGGATTGACTGACTCTATTATTTCATCAGAATGACTTTCTCTCCATTCCCCATCTATGAATAAATTAAACTGTTTTATACTTTGCACCTTCATTGTTTACCCCCACTTAGTTTGATTTTTCCAGTTATATAAATGCAACAGGTTTACAGGTTTACATTCCATTGCTCTTGAACAAAGTGATAGGAATCTTCAGTACGCTTTACATAACCAAATCCAGGAAAATCAATATGCATTCCACCGATTAGAATTTGTTCACTGCTTGCCATATCGTAAATCTTCTTCCTCGATTTCAAAGAAAGCTCCGGATTAATATCCATTAGGAAAGTCACTTCCGGCACGGCAACCTCTACAGTAGGAATGTGTACTGTATCTCCCCAAATAAGTAATTTCTCGTCCCCGGAACTAATAAGGAACGATGTATGACCCAATGTGTGGCCAGCTGAATCAATTGCCTTGATTCCTGGAAGCACCTCTTCTTCTTTATTAAAGGTTTTCCACTGATTTTTATATAACTCATAAGCTTTTCTTGTAATCTCGAAAGTAGGCTGTAGTATTGGGTGAACCTTGCTTACATTGCTTTCGTCCAGCCAAAACTCCACCTCTTTTTCATGGACTACTACTTCAGCATTCTTGAATGCCCTTTCACCGTTTTCATCTAACAAGCCATTAGAATGGTCAGGGTGAATATGAGTAAGTAAAATCGTATCGATTTGGTCTGGAGAGATTCCTGCTGCTTTTAAATTCTCCATTAATTGACCCAATGATGGCTCGGCATAGATGCTGCTGCCAGGATCGATTAAAGTTAATCTGCCATTTTGGTTTATTAGAAAGCCTGTCATCAGAACCTTATAAGCATCCGGGTGGGAACTATCATGAACAAGATTAATTTCATCCTCTTGCTTTACTCCAACAAACAACTCCTTCGGAATATCTAAATAGCCATCCAATAACGAAGTGATGATGATATCTCCTAATTTTCTATGGTATACACCAGGTACTTGCTTTTTAATAGATACAGATAAACTTGAATCCAACAAAACTACCTCCCCATTAAACTAATTTACCAGCTTGAAGTATGGTATAGCCTGATTTACAAGCTGTATTAAATTCCACGTCCTCCATCAACATCTATGAAACTGCCCGTTAGCATAGATGCCTCATCAGAAGCTAAAAATAGCATTGCATTTGCAATATCATCCGGAGTAGCGAGTCTTCCTAGAGGAATTGAAGAAGTTAATCCATCGCGACTATCTTCGTATGCATCACTTCCAATTAGCTGCTTTAATACATTTGTATCTGTCGCTACAGGATTAACGCCCACTACACGGATACCGTGAGAAGCCACTTCAACTGCCAACGCTTTTGTTAAGGTAATTACTGCCCCTTTAGTAGCTGTATACATGGCATTCCCTTGGCGAGGTTTAACGGCACTAATTGACGCTGTATTTATAATGACACCAGAAGAATTATCCTTCATATAGGGAAGCACTGCCTGACAGCCATAGAAAACACCTTTTAAATTAACGCCTATCAATCGCTCAACCTCTTCTTCTGGTGTATCTTCACTGTATTTAGGTGTAGATCCCAGCCCGGCATTATTAACTAAAATATCAATCGACCCATAATTATTGTGTGCAAATTTAACCATTTCTGTAATTTCATTTTTATTCATGACATTACAAACAAATGCCGCCGCAGTTCCACCAGCCTCATTAATAAGACCCACCGTTTCTTTTGTGGCCGCTTCATTCAAATCTGCAACTACGACATTTGCCCCTTCTTTTGCAAAGCGCATTGCTGCCGCTCTTCCCATTCCTGCACCTGCACCTGTGATAATAGCTGTTTTTCCCCGTAACTTCATGTACCCTACCCCCAATTATTTTCTAAATACTAAAATTAGATTCCAATAGTACCATCTTTTACCGCATACCAAGGAATCTGCCCGGTTAGTTTTGGACCTCAACAGGCAGAAAGAACCCCATTAATATCTCTCTTTGAAGGAGTAATAGGAAGCTTTCTTCCTGCTGAGATGGTGGTTAGTTTATTGTTCGCTTTACTTATTCTTCTAAGGAATTATAAAATTAGTTACTAGCTTGATGGATGTATGCAAACATAGGAGGAAATAGTGTGTGGTAGCGTTTTCAGAATGTCCCTTAATAGATTCAACTCACGGTGAGGTAATAGAAGTTTTATATTTAAGAACAGAATCTATATTGAAGTCAATAAGAATTAAATTTAAATATTTTAAATTTTCAGTATATCGAAATTTTAATCTACTGTTTAAAAATTGACAATGTACAAATATCTATGGAATTGATAGTTTTTATCAATGATAAATTGGTTCCACTTTGCATTACTCCCTTCAAATAATGCATTTAATTTAAAAATGAACATTTTACCGGAAAGCAATATAAAAAGTGCCACCATAGATTGATGATGACACTTTTACTAGTGTTTCATATGAAATAAAGATTAGACGTTCGTTATTTAAAAGCCTGCGCTGCCTTTACAGCTTTTTTCCAGCCATCATACAATTCTGTTCTAGTCTCATCTTCCATTTTGGCTTCGAATTTTTTGTCTACATTCCAATACACGGCAATTTCTTCTTTACTTTTCCAATATCCGACTGCGAGGCCCGCTAAATAAGCTGCTCCAAGAGCAGTTGTTTCATTTATAGCCGGTCGTTCAACCGGAACATTTAAAATATCAGATTGAAATTGCATGAGGAAATTATTTTTAACAACTCCGCCATCGACACGCAAAGATTTAAGGGAGATTCCAGAATCTGCTTCCATTGCACTTAGGACATCCTTCGTTTGATAGGCAAGGGATTCTAATGTTGCACGGATAAAGTGTTCTTTCGTTGTACCACGAGTTAAGCCAAAAACAGCCCCTCTCACCTCGCTGTCCCAATAAGGAGTTCCTAATCCAACAAAAGCAGGTACGACGAAGACTCCTTCCGTACTTGTTATTTTTTCCGCATAGCGCTCACTTTCAGTTGAATCTCGAAGCATGCGCATCCCATCTCGAAGCCATTGAATGGCAGAGCCTGCGACAAAAATACTGCCTTCTAACGCATATTGAATCTTACCATCAATCCCCCATGCAATCGTTGTTAATAGCCCATGATTGGAACAAACAGCTTTTTCTCCTGTGTTCATCAACATAAAGCATCCTGTACCATACGTATTTTTAACCATTCCGGATTCAAAACACGCTTGGCCAAAAAGAGCTGCTTGCTGGTCCCCTGCAATTCCAGCGATTGGTACTTCAACACCGAAAAAGTGCTTTTTCGACACGTGCCCATATATTTCTGAAGAAGGCTTAACTTCAGGCAACATGGATACAGGAATTCCTAAAATATTCAATAGCTCTTCATCCCATTTTAACTCGTGAATATTGTACATTAATGTTCGAGATGCATTTGAATAGTCTGTAACATGCACTTTCCCTTCCGTTAACTTCCAAATAATCCATGTATCAATGGTTCCAAATAATAATTCCCCTTTATCGCTCTTTTCTTTTGCACCTTCGACATTTTCTAGGATCCATTTTACTTTTGTACCTGAAAAATAAGCATCTATTAATAAGCCTGTTTTTTCTCGAAACAATTCCCCTAAACCTGCTTCATTTAATTCAGTGCAAATTTCAGCTGTTTGTCGAGATTGCCAAACAATCGCATTATAAATTGGCTTTCCTGTATTCTTATCCCACACAACCGTTGTTTCCCGTTGATTTGTAATACCGATACCCGTAATTTGTTCAGGTCGTATATTTTTTTCTGTTAAAACAGTGGCAATGACTGAAAGAATGGAACTCCAAATTTCGTTTGCATTATGTTCAACCCAGCCTGGATGTGGAAAGTATTGCTTGAATTCCCGTTGTGATATATGTTCTACTTTTCCTTCTTTATTAAAAAGAATTGCCCTTGAGCTTGTCGTTCCTTGATCTAAAGATAAAATATATTGTTCCATTACTTTGTCCCCTTTGTGTGAATATGTATAAACATTTAACTATCAGGCTTTTTAGTTATTATTACATCTAATCCTTCAATGATGAAAGCTATAAACTGTTTCTAAACGTAAAAAGAGCATGTCGTATTATTATGACATACCCTTTTTTATTGATTTCATTCGTTAAATTACGAGTTAAATCTTATTTTTTGTTCCTATCCCTATAAACAAATCTTTATTGAGTGCACTAAATCAGTGTTCCTTTTGTGATGCTTCATCTTTAATTTCTTCTCTTAATCCTTCAACTGCCTCTTTACGTCGATTATTTTTGGCTTGAATCTTCGCTTTCTCTTCAGGGTTTGAGAAAGCAAGCGTTTCTTCTGCTGCTTCAATATTTTCTAACGTATTTTGCACTGTGGCCTGTAATTTTTCTACATTATCTGATCTGTCATCTGGTTTTGCTTTTTGATAGTCTGACATTTGATAAACCCTCCAAATTCGTTATTTAAAATACGGATTTAGTTTGTTTACATTTAAATGGTTTATACATGTCTTCTGACGAGTCATTTAAATGAAAAAACAAGAAAAAATGTCCAGGTATCTAGTTGAGTTTAATTTATTTGAAAGGATTGTAAGGATTCACTAAGTGAACTATTAATAATTGGTTATTAGTGTGTATACACTTTTACATAAAAGAGCCTCTTGACTGTGATTATTTTTGCCGCCACGTATTATATACGGATGAATTAAGATCGGTAATTTCTGTTGGTGGGCAGAACACTAAATCACTAAGATAAGTCGCCGAGACCACCTAAAAACTTCTCCCCTAAATGTGAAATAAGCGGATTTTTTCCGGTAAAATGCAAAGTGACTTCAAATCTGAGGTGAATAGGAGGAGAATTTCCGACTGTGCATAGAAAAATCCTTCATTTTCTCATTTTTTGGTTCGATAGGCGGAATATCTCCGTCTAATTAAGCAATTTTTTATGTTATTTTCTAATGAAGCGGCATTTATCCGTTTATTTATCGGATCGTTTCCCAGTCTGACATCGCAACCTATAAGGAACGAACCCTTATGATTCCAAAAGGTACTATATTCTATATTTCCACTAAATATCCCCTTCGAAAGGACGCACATAATATCCTGGCATCAAAAAAGTCATCTACTACGTAAAATCTATAATTTTCCTAACAATAAAAAATACCACAAAGGTATTAATAACCTTTGTGGTATCTGGCAACGTTAATGCTTTATAGAGTGCGATTACTCTTCTTCTTTGACCTGTTCAAATTGTATGGCTGTAATATGAACATTTACTTCATTTGTATCGATTGATGTCATATTTAAGATAGCCTGTCTAATTACAGTTTGGACTTCCTTGGCTACTTTCGGGATTGAATATCCAAATTTCACTGAGCAATAAACATCAATGGCAATTTGTCCATCGTCTGTAATTGTCGCCTTGACACCCTTTGAGTGTACCTTTTTTCCAAAACGTTCAGCAACACCTGAGGCAAAATTGCCGCGTGTAGCAGCGACACCATCAATTTCAGTTGTGGCGATTCCTGCAATTACTTCAATCACTTCAGGAGCTACTTCTATCTGACCAAGTTCTTCTTTACCAGAAGGAGTTGGTTGTATGAAAGCTTTAGTTACTTTCTCAGCCATCTTCTTCATCCTCTCTTACTTCATAAACCTGACTGTACTTCAACATACAGCCATTTACAAAGACTTCTATTTGATTTTCATTATACACCATTTTTAACCTGAACGCTTATGGGAGCACTGATTATTTCAAATAATTTAATCAGCTTTTCTTCCAGGTATTTGATAGCAGCTCATAGGATTTTTTACGTTTTTCTATGTCGTAAATCGGGCTGTTTATCATAAGCTCATCTATTTCTCGATTACGCAAAAACTCGTTTAGTTGTTCATTTACCTTGTCTTTTGAACCATAGAAAGTATATTTTAGTTGTTGAAGGACGACATTCTTTTGATCTTCTGTCCAAAGGTCAGCCATATCTCTTGGGGCTTGAGTTTTCCCTCTTTTCCCTTGAATGATTCCTAAAAACTGCTGGAATAGGGTACTAGCCAAGAATTCTGCTTCATCATCCGTATCAGCTACAATTGCGTTTACAGCAACCATGACATACGGTTTTTCCAAAACATCTGATGACTTGAAATTCCTTC
>DAMDNS010000142.1:0-6690 GCA_032083605.1 Ureibacillus sp. | reverse complement strand
TTTTTCATGGTACATTTATCAAAATTTTCAATATTCTAATAATAATACCCTTATTCACATTTTTCGCTATAAATGTTTAAAAACCGATATTTATGTTAACTGTAATTTATAGGAAATCTGCTGAAAGGAGAATGAATCAATGGGACTTTACCTCTTCTCATCCGAGAATGCATTTCAAAAAGCCTTTCAACAATTATTGCAAGCACCTCTATTAAGTAAAAAATTATTTCAAGAAACAGTTTTAACTGAAGCCATGGACCTTCTCAGGGAGCCTAATGGGCTAGAAAAGCTTTATCACTATGCTCCACTTTTTGATCAGGCGGGACTTTTTCTAGGAAAGCCTTGGGAAGATGTAAAAAAGCTTGATGCAACCTTAGTAAGAGGGACGCTTCATGCAGGTGGCACCACAGCAGCAGCCGAGTCCTTAAGTGATTTAAGAATACTCGCCATTGCAAGAGGGGATTATATCCACCCCCAAATGACCTCTTATGAAGCGACTGAATTTTTAACGAAGGTTTTAGCTTTGAATATCGATCTTTTGATTATGAAGGAAACGGAAGAAAACCGGGTAAGCCAGCTCTATAAGGACGAACAGGCATCCGAACTTTTACACTTCATCTCAGAGCATTGTTTTTCCACCCGCGTTTTTGAAAACCTCTATCAAGAGGTAAATAATCTTGCTGTCCAACGACCCATCGTGACAAATAAAATTTTAAAGCTGATTGCGAGTGCAACAAAACTGGCTGGCCGTACGGATGAAACGAGTTCGAAGCTAGTAGAATATGAAAAAGCTGTCTACTCCCCATCCAATATGGCAACTGGTCCATTAGAAAGTTATGAACAAAAACTAAACACTTATAGCGATTCTATTCTAGCGAGGGAAGCAGAACAATTTCGTTCCACTATGCTAAAAACTGGGTTAGCATCTCCCTATCACGTTGTACTCTTGCATTTTTTGAATAATGAAAAGCCACACTTGCTAAAAGAACTTCTTGCTGTTGACGAAATAGCGAGAACAAATTTACAGGCAAATCAAAGCACGATTTCCTCACTCATTACCTCTTCTGTTACCATTAAAACCAGGAGAAGTATTTATGGTTTGCTACGCCTTTTACAAAGAGAATCATTTACACCAGAATTTATAAAAGAATTAGAAGATCTAATGAAAGCCCCTATCCCTGAAAACATTGAAAACACGCTATCATCAGTTCATCAGCTGGCAAGCAAAGAGGCATTACACGCACTTTTAATATCAGAAATGGTGAATATTTTAGGAACTCCTTTAGGAATTGGCCAGGGCTTCAATCCTACCTGCCAATCAACAAGAGCAATTAGTTATTGGGCACAAAAGGAGCCTATTCTACTCCTTAAAATGTTGAATCATTTTATAAGAAAAGGAACAATAACATTCACTTTTGAAGGGAAAGAGATTTCAACTAAAACTCTAAGACCGGTTCCTCTCGAGGATACTGTCAATATAGATGCAATTTCATTATTATTGGTACCTCATTTGGATGCCATCTATTTCGAGCTATTAAAATTAGCTGATGGTCGAGGGCAAGATGCACATAAATGGATTAACCCAGCCTTTCATATGACCGGAGTATGGGAAGGGTTCTCGGATTTGTATACAGATTTAGAGTTTCAAACAAATTTCCGTCGCTACTATCACCCTTTATATAACCCGAACGTCAATCAAGGCCTACCGCAGCCTGCCGGCATTACGATTTATAATCGTTCAGGTCAAGTATTGGGGGCACATGCCATTCTCCTTCAAAGGATAGCTGCTGATCCGTCTGGAATCATTCGCGTTTACTTCTATAACCCAAATAACGATAGTCTTCAAATTTGGGGGAAATCGATTCAAACGAGCGTTACAGGCAACGGCGAGCTTGAGGGTGAATCATCCCTTCCATTTGAAGAATTCATTACATTTTTATACGCTTTCCATTATCCAGTAGAGTAGCCCAGGCTAATGAGTGGGGTTTATGAGTAATATGAAAAATGACCAAACATAGATCCCACTTCGGATTTTAAATACCTTATTTAGATGGATTAAGTGCTGCTTTAATGTATCTAAATGAGGTATTTTTTTGTGATTAAAGGATTAACTTAATGGGGATTTCACTGTACTTGAAAATAAACGGTAAATTTCCGCCTAAATTGGAAATCCTCTTTATTTCCCCTAAAATAAAGGTAGTTTTTCCGTTTATATCACTCAAATCTTTGGATTTAGTCATAATTAGAGCACTTAATCGGAAATACTCCTCTAATATCTGCTTCTTACACCGCGGTTTTATACATTAGACGGATATTCTCCGACTAAGGCTTCTTATTCCTACACGATATAACAACGATTATTATCAACTTTAATTGAAAGCACTCGCACCTACCATGCTGCAACCATTCCATCCGTTCTGGATTCGGTACCTCCAGCAAGGACTCCTGTTTCTGGGTTTCTCCAAATAATTTGTCCACGCCCAAAGCTGCCACCGTCTGGCAGTACTTCAATTTCATGTCCTTTTCTTTGCAATGCCTGAACTAAATAATTCGGAAACTCTGCTTCAACATGCACTTTCTTGCCACCAACCCACTGCCATCTTGGTGTATCCAATGCGGCTTGCGGATTCAATAGATAGTCTACTGTATTTGAAACAACCTGGAAATGACCTTGAGGCTGCATATAGCCACCCATTACACCGAATGGTCCAACTGCCTCTCCACCCTTTGTTACGAATCCTGGAATTATTGTATGGTAAGTCCGTTTCCCGGGCTTTAAGAAATTCGGATGACTCTCATCCAATGAGAAATCGGCTCCTCTATTCTGCATGCTGATTCCAGTACCAGGAATTACAATCCCTGAGCCGAATCCCATGTAGTTGCTTTGGATATAGGACACCATGTTTCCTTCAGCATCAGCCGTCGATAGGTATACTGTGCCGCCACTTGGCAACTCGTATGGTTGAGGATCAATCGCCACTTCATGAATCTCTTTTGCTCGACTTGCAGCATATTCCTTCGACAGTAAATGTTCCACACTAACTGGCATCTCATATTGTTCGGTTATGTAGGCTTGTCCATCTGTAAAGGCTAATTTCATCGCCTCGATTTGCTGATGATATGTATCTGCGGATTGCCACTTAGGTTCATCAAGCTGTTCAAAAATATTTAGAGCCATTAAAGCAACCATTCCCTGACCATTCGGTGGAATTTCCCATACATCATAGCCACGATAATTCGTTGAAATCGGTTTTACCCATTCCGGCTGATACGCAGCTAAATCACTTTTTCTCAAGAACCCTCCATGCTCCACCATGAAGTCCTCTATTTTTTGAGCTATTTCGCCTTCATAAAATGCTCTGGCATCACTTTGCGCAATTTCCCTTAATGTATCCGCGTGACCCTGTGAGCGCCACATTTCCCCGATTTCTGGTGGACGGCCATTCGGTGCAAACGTCTCGAACCAAGGCGCAAATTCCGCTCCCTCCAGCCTTTTATAAGCATTAAATGCTTTCTTCCAATACTTGCCGAGGATTGGTGTTAAAGGGTAACCTTCTTCTGCATATGAAATAGCAGGCTGTAGCGTTTCCTCTAGAGAGAGCCGGCCAAATTTTTTAGAAAGCTCTGCCCAGGCTGCAGGTGCACCGGGTACGGTAATTGGTGTTGGCCCCAATTTTGGCATATTGTCATAACCCAGTTCTTTTACTGATTCCGCCGTGAGCAATTCTGGTGAAGGACCTGAAGCATTAAGTCCATGAAGCTCTCCCTTTACCCAAACCAGGGCAAATGCATCCCCGCCAATTCCATTCGACGTGGGCTCCAAAACAGTAAGTGCTGCGGCAGTTGCAATGGCTGCGTCTATGGCATTGCCGCCTTTTTTCAGTATTTCAAGTCCCGCTTGAGCCGCTAATGGCTGCGAGGTTGCGACCATTCCTTTTTGGGCGAAGACTGTTGTGCGTTTTGATGGAAATGGATGGTTTAAGTAATCCATTGAAATCACTCCTAACTTTTCATATAGAACAGGTTGTTTATAAAAGATGAACAGGTACCTGTCGATTAAGGATCATCTCATTTCCTTTAACAATGGTGTCATACGCTAAAATTTGTACGCCAGCTTGTGCAGCATATCGTAACGCATCTGCAAATTTGGGATCAGTTTCTCGATTTGGTTTGAAATATTGGCAGCCCTTCAACTGAATAACTAAAAGGATGGCACAGGAGTATCCTTCTTGTACGGCCTTGGCTAATTCAAGAACATGCTTTGTACCTCTTATGGTCGGTGCATCTGGAAACATGGCAACGCCATCTTTTTCAAGCGTAACACCCTTTACCTCGATGAATCCCTTTTGTTCATCTTGTTCAAAATATAGATCAAATCGTGATCCCCCAAAGGTGACCTCTCTTTTAACGGATTTTACTAATCCAAACTCCGAAATCACCCCTGCTTGCAATGCCTCAAAGGCTACTTTATTCGGCGCTTGGGAATCGATATTTACCCATTGATCATTTTTATCTACCGCTACAAGCGAAAACTTAGTCTTTCGATCAGGATTATTATTGCTCCGTTCTAGAAGGACCTTGGCTTCCGGTAAAAAAAGCTCCTTTAATCGACCGGTATTCTTAATATGTACTCTCTCTATTGCACCATCAATGCTAACCTCGGCTATAAATCGATTCAATCGCTTATAAAAACGGCCATGTATGATTTCACCATACTTCATATATTTCCACTTCCTAAATACTTTTTCCTCTATTATGAAGGATTCTATTTGAAATCGCCTATCATATTTTTCGGTTTGATGAGCAACACTAAAAAACCCCCGTAAGTCTTCAAAAGACATAACGGGAGTCGTAATACAATTAATGTTCTTCAACCATTTTTTTAACTTCACCTAATTGTTGCTTTGCTTCCTCCAAGATCTCTTTATTTTGCTCAAAAGTATCCAAATGCTCATTATGTTGAACTGCATTTTGCAATGCATTCTCTGCATGTTCTATGGAATTGAAGGCATGCTCAACCGCTATTTCCTGTGGATGGGACATCGCTTGTTTTACTGCACGATCTGCTCTTTGAACAGAGTTACTAAATAACGTACTTGGATGGTCTTGTTTCCAGCTTGTGTCTGAGTGTTTAGCCAATTTTGCATCTTCCCTTCATACAGATTCGATAACACGACGTTTATCAAGATTTAGTATTGGAATTAGTCAAGAAAGTATGCGCTGGCTTGAACCATGAAAATTAGGTGTAAACGGCATAATAAAGCAAAAATAATATATACCATTCATGCATTTAAAATCATTTTCTCAAATTGCTAATAACAAGCTGAATTTCGGAAATAATGTGATTATTAAAAACTGCTGGAATAGCTTCACGCACTGAAAGCCATGAATCTTTGAGAAAAAATCTGTATTCCCAAAAAATGCGAAAAAATCCTTTACTCGTTCGAGGAAAGGATTTTAACATATTTGGTGAAATCAAAAAAAGTTATTTTAATCGCTCTATAAAATATTTTAGAATCCGGGCAGTCAGTCCCCAAATTGTATAGCCCTCATATTCGTAAAACCATTCTTCAATTGCGCGGGCTCTCCATTGATACTCGGCACCATTCATAATTTTATCAAAGGGGAAATCTTGTGAAGGCCTCGGCTCAATCGTTACTAAATGGCAATAGGGATTATAATTCATCAGCCACTTAAGCGGAACCATAAACACTTCTTCCACTTCATCTTTGTTTGGACAATGAAGCTGATAGGAATCAAGGATGGCGACAAAGGGATATACGACAAATGAAGAAGATATAATAAACGGACTTAAATTCGCAATGACCTCAATCGATTCAGCAGCAACGCCTAGCTCTTCATGAGTTTCTCTTATGGCTGCTTCCAAAGGAGAGGCATCTGTCGGATCGATTTTACCGCCAGGGAAGCTTATATCTCCAGGCTGTTTTCTCATCTTTAATGAGCGCACTTCAAAAAGAACATGCCATTCTCCATTCAATTGAACTAATGGAATCAACACCGCTGAACGAAATGCCGTATCCTCACCTATAAAAAGAGGCTGATTTTTATTTAGCTGCTCCCTTATTTTATCTACACGCATAACGTTCCCCCACATTTCTCTTTCTTCCTTTATCGTATCATGACACTTTTATAGATTGAAGGATTTCGATTGTTATTATTGAACTTTTAGAGATACTCTTTGTGGGTCCTACATAAAGGGTCATATTATTTAAATTCGATGACACCTCGGTCCATTTCAAAGGAACCATCTGCATAAAGCTCCGGAGAACGTTCTGAACCAGCCTTTGAATACTTCTCTACATGACTTACTTTTATTTCATCCACATCGGTAAAATCAATATGAGCGATGGCGACCCAGTAGGCAAACCAATTTTTCTCATATAAGGAACTCGTTATTCGTTGTCCCAATTGATTATCCACCACAGCTTTTGCTTTCATATTTTTAAAGCTGCCGAAACCATTTTTCACCGCACTATATGCCGCAATCAAGACATACTTCAGCTTAGAAGGATCATGAATGACAATCGTTTCTTTACCAGCACCTTGGCTATCACCATCCAACGTGATATAGGGACTACGATTCGCATGCCCCAATGAACGATAATACACTTTTCCGATTTCGTCATTTTTCAATACATAAAAGCAATACAGATCGAGATCTTTTATAGG
>DAMDNS010000141.1:0-6708 GCA_032083605.1 Ureibacillus sp. | reverse complement strand
TAAGCTTCTTTATGTTGAATTGCATGCCCAACCTCGTGAGCAGCAACAGCAATTCCTGCAAGTGATGATTCATAGAAATTTTTTTCAGATAGCGCAACCGTTTTTGTTGCCGGATTATAATGATCCGATAGCATTCCTTGTGTTGGTACTACACGTACATCAAATAATCCGTGATGATCTAAAATCATACGTGCAACCTGAGCACCAGTCATTCCTCTTGAGGATTGAACTTGAGAAAATTTGCTATAGGTTCTTCTTACTTTAAATTGTGCATAAATCGGTAAAATTAATATAATTAGAAAGTAAATAATATACATTCCAGCTGTCAATTAACCTCGTCCTTTCTAATAAATTACTATACTACTAATTTTAATTGGTCATAAAAGCTTATGCAACTATTCACTCTGTTCAAATTATTAAATTCGACAAAAATCGCAATCCCCTATCTGTTTCCTTATGCAGATTTTCGAGATTTATCAATATTGATAGTATAAGCAATATAAGCAATTAAAATGCAAAGAATCGATAACCAAAAAGTAAAATAACCAATTTGGCTCGCATATTGACTAAGCACACTATAAGTCGGCATTTGGCCAAAAACATAATCAATAACATCATTATGCAATGTCCAAACGGATGCAATAGCTACATGAATCATAGTGAAACGATATTTCCCCATATAAAGTATTGCTTGAACAGCCATTAACCCATGGGAGAAAACTAGCATCCATCCTGCAGCACCAATGGAGCCTATTTCAGCTAAAGTTAACAAATTCATAACAACAGCCCATATTCCGTACTTAACAAGAGTGACTAATGCTAATGCCTCGATTAATTTGAAATTCTTTCCTAAAATCCACCCAATAATGGCAATACTAAAAAATAAACTTGCGGTAGGACTGTCTGGAACAAAAATTAAAAATATTGGTTCTGTTCTTGATAATTGTGATCCATACCAAATATAACCATAGATTGTTCCCAGGAAGTTGATAATAAATAATAATGTTAAAAAGGAACGATGTGTTAATAAAAACCAAATTTGCGTGAACTGTGACTTCATACCTTAATTCCCCTTATTATTCCATTTAATTTTAAAACTTTTATGTATTTTTTCTTGAACTAGGGCATATGTAAATAGAAATAACTAAAAGAGAAGAGAGTCAGTTTCCCGACTCTCTTTTAGAAAAATATAAAGATTATTCTTCAGCTTTTAAGCTAGCGATGAATTCAGCTAAAACTTGAAGCTCTTCATCAGTACCAGCAAATTGGCCTGCAGGCATTGCGCCACGACCATTTTTAATTACTTCTGCAACCTCTTCAGCTGTTAATTCGTTACCAACTAAAGCAGGTGCTGCACCTCCACCTTGCATATCAGCTCCGTGACATGCGATACAAGACTTACCTTGTTCACCAGTGAAGATTAAGTAACCTTCTGCAGTTTCATCAATTTCAATATCAACTTGTTCTTTGATTTCACCTTGTTTAGCAGCTGCTTCCCAGTCATGGTTCACAACTGATTCCCAAGTTAAGTAAATCATTGAAGCAAGAGCCAACAACATAAATGCAGTTGGTAATGGGCGTTTTGATGGACGACGTTCTGGACCATTGTCTAAGAACGGCATTAACATTAACGCACCGATAGTTAAACCAGGCATAACAATTGCACCGATCACATTGAATGGACCTGATGCATAAGTGTATTTTAATAATTGGTACAAGAATAAGAAGTACCAGTCCGGTAACGGAATATATGAAGCATTAGTTGGATCTGCCGGACCTTCAAGTGGCGAAGGATGCGCGACAGTTAATAATAAATATCCAATTAAGAAAACTGCACCAACCATCCATTCTTTTAATAAGAAGTCAGGCCAGAAAGCTTCTGTTTTTCCTGGATACTCGGAATAATCTTTAGGCATATTCACCATACGGTGGTTAGCTTTAACGCGTGAATCGCCTACGAATTTCATCCCTTTTCCGCGATGCATAGTGTCCCCTCCTTTGAAAAATCATAGACCATTTAAATATTTATTATAGTGGTCCAGATATACCTTGACGACGAATCATAATAAAGTGAGCTGCAAGTAATGCAAATAATGCTGCAGGTAAGAAGAATACATGAATTGCGAAGAAACGTGTTAACGTCTGTGCACCAATTATTTCAGCATCCCCAGCAAGTAAAATTTTAATAAGTTCACCAATAAACGGAACAGAAGCAGCGATTTGGATACCTACTTTTGTAGCAAACAGCGCTTTCATATCCCAAGGTAATAAGTAACCTGTGAAACCTAAACCTAACATTACACAGAAAATTAATACCCCTACAATCCAGTTTAACTCACGAGGTTTTTTATATGAACCTGTGAAGAATACACGAAGTGTATGTAAGAACATCATTACGATTACTAATGAAGCTCCCCAGTGGTGCATACCACGTACGATTTCACCGAAAGCTACTTCGTTTTGTAAGTAATAAACTGATTTCCAAGCATTTTCTACGTCCGGCACGTAATACATCGTTAAGAACATACCCGATAAAATTTGGATAACTGTAATGAAGAACGTTAATCCACCGAAACAGTAAACAAATGCAGAGAAGTGATGTGCAGGGTTAACGTGCTCTGGCA
Organism: Ureibacillus sp.; assembly: GCA_032083605.1. Taxonomy (GTDB): domain Bacteria; phylum Bacillota; class Bacilli; order Bacillales_A; family Planococcaceae; genus Ureibacillus. The sequence continues at coordinate 4,084 of DAMDNS010000141.1, read as the reverse complement.
CTTCGTGGTCGGCAATATCACGCCAGATTGGAGTGATATCAAGTCGCTCATCGACCCAATCATAAATTTTATTTAGCACTGATGTCTACCCCCTAACTTTTAACCTCTAGTATTTGCGATTTTTTTCCCAAGCAATAAAAAGCCATCTTTTTCCGATACTTCATATTCATCTAACGGACCTAATGGTGGTGTACCTGGAACGTTTTTACCAGTTTTTTCATATCGACCACCGTGGCAAGCACAGAAGAATTGATTTGGGTGCTCAGTATCACTATTCCAGTTAACAGTACAGCCTAAGTGTTTACAAACTGGAGAAAGTGCGACAACAGTATCTCCATCTTTGTATACCCAAGCAGCATCAGTAACTTCTGATGTATACCACGCATCAACTTGTTCATATGAAAAGTCAACTTTTACAGGCTCTTCAGTAAGATCTGCAACTTTTTGGCTTGTTTGTACAAAATCACCATCAGTTTTAGTTTGTAAAGCTGGATCGATTGCAAAACGCACCATTGGCATTAAAATGCCCGCCGCCATAAATCCACCAACACCAGTTAAAGTGTAGTTAAGAAATTGACGTCTAGAAACTCGATTGTTACTCATCCTTTTCCCCCCTCTAACTAAAAGGTCAGTCCAACGGACATACTTTTACAAATAGTAATTACTAGGACATATCTATGATATATCAAGAAAATAGGTTGGTCAATATTGGCTTTCTATACTTTCGACAAGTTTGTGAACATTTAATGAAACAATTTACTAACTTTGAAACCATTTGGAAGTTAAGATTGGTATAATTCTCTTCAATTGATCCTCTAGTATAGTTTTTTTCACTCCTATATCCATCGACTCTAATGGTATAGCCGGCAGCCAAATTACATCCAGTTGTTCATTATCGCTTGTCCAAGTATGATCACAAGTTATAAATATAACATGCTTAAAGCCTGCATTTTGCAATTCTTCCTTTAATAGGATTACTGATAAGCCATTTTTTGTTCGATCAGTATAGGAAAATGGAGGGACAAGCATTAATCTCCCTTTAAACTGCTGTTCAACGAATGATGTTAGAGACATTAAAAATTCTGCTGCTGAGCTGCTTTGCTTAATTGTCGCATCCTTAAAATCTAGAGCAAGCAGTGGTACGAGCGCCGTATCAATAAAATCCTTTTGTGCTTGAAATTGTTGTACATCCTTTACATTAAAAAACATAGTTTCTCCTCCATACATCAATAATTACTATTGCCAAAAACCAAAAAAATTAACATGTAAATTTTAACCTACTAAAAGTTATGTATATAATATTTTGAAAAATTATTGCCCAAATAAAATCTCATTCAGCCGATACAACCCGACTAAATGAGACTCTATCATAACATGGAATTATTTTCACTAAAATTTAGAAAGCATAGAATAATATTCGCTAATAATTTTAGTTAGACATTTTTAGTGGTTTGCTTTAAAGCCTGAAGTAAATTGGACAAGGAGTAAAATTTTTCTTTATCGCCCTTGTCTAATGCATCGTCAATTTCCTTCAACAGCTTCTCCTCCTGAAATGCTAATAAACTATTATTTAGCATTTCCTCTGCAATCAATCGATCCTTTTCACTAATATGCAAATATTTAGGCATAAATGGATTTTCCTCTAATACAGCTAAATACTGCTGACTAGGTGGGATATTCGGAAAGTTTAATTGGATATACATGCTTTCACTTGGATGTAATCTTAAATCATGAAACGACTTTTCAGCATCACTTGTCATGATGTTTCCTTTATAAAATCGAAATGGTACTCCAGTTGAATCAACAGAGGACATTACAATCGCTCGTGGACAATAATGCGCTTCTTCTACAAAGTGAATATTTTCAAGTAAATTATCGTTACTTAATAAATAATTCAGTATCCAAACGCATTCTCTTCTTTTTAATTGATAATTTTTTAGAAACCAACGAACAAAAGTTTTTTTATCAATAATCGGAATGGAAGAAGTCACTTGGCAATCCCTCCTTTTATTCAAGAGTGTCGAGTAAATCTAACCACTGCTGCTCAGAAGGTTCCAAAGCAATCAATTGATTAGCAATACTTCGTGCTTCCTCTCTTTTTCCTTCTTCAATTAAGAAATAACAATATTTTTCTAAAAACGAAGGTTCGTCTTTAAAATCATTATATGCTACCTTATAAATTTCGTATGCGCGTTCATACTGCTCATTCTTGGCATAAGCATCCGCAACAAAGGGATATAAAGCGCTCCAGTCGAAATCATTATTTTTTAAATTTTCGTACAATTCGATAATATCATCATATTGTTCCTGATTTGCATAGATTGAAATAAGGACCAAAATTGCTTCCATATATTCTGGGTCAAGTGCAATTGCCTGCTGCAAATAATCCGTTGCTTTCTCTGGCAAACTGTTTTTTAATGCCATTTTCCCTGCAAATAAATAGAAGGACTTCTCATATTCGTCCCGCTGCAATCCTTCTTCAATGGTTTTAAGCGCTCTTTTATTATCCTCCATCATCGCATAGCTTTCGGCCAACAATAAGTAGGCACTAAAATAATCAGGATCCAATTCTTTTAAATCCTCTAGCTGTTTAGTAGCTAATTCATATTTTTCTGTTTGGAATGCAGCATAAGCAGAGCCAAATAATAAGTCAGGTGATACCGTTTCCTCCAAAGATTCCATATAGAAATCTAGGGCAGTTTCATAGCCCCCGCCTGCGCGATACACTTCAGCAAGTCTGGATGCGATTAAAACTCCTGCAATTTCTTTTTGTTTTGCATGAAGCTCATCATAAATACGGGCAGCTTCTGTAAATCGACCTGTTTCAAATAACAATTCAGCTTTGGCAAATTGTAATAAGGGCTCATTTGGCAATAAATCCAAAGCTTCATTAATGCGTAATTCTGCAACCTCATATAAACCCTGCATTTGGTAATAGTCTGCTAGCAACAGTAAGCTTTGAGCATACTCTGGCGCTTCAGAATCAATTCCCATCAGCAGCTGGAGCGCTTCATCCTCTTCTCCCAGCTCGATTAGAACTGAAGCTCGATCGATGGCAACTTGTGCTTCATCAGGAAATAAAAATTGTAAATGTTCAAAAACGCGATCTGCCTCTGTCAGAAATCCAAATTGCATTAATAGGTCGGCAACTTCATATTGTACCTCTGCTTGTTCATTCAGTAAAAACGTTTCTAATAAATTATTAATTTGCTGCAAGTCTCCGTTTTGGATAGCTTGTATCATTTCGTTCACTGTATTTGTCAAATTTACTCACCTTTTTATGTTTATTAAATACTATGCTACTTCACTTATTTAATAGAAACAAGAAAAAGGACCTGTCCCTAACGAATTCGGGGTGGTCCACTCTTTTTCTCTTGTATCTATTAAATCTAGAAACGAAAATTTCTTGATTAAGAATTTTTCAAAAGTACATCTACATGTTCAAAGAACGTTGGATAAGAAACTGCAATACACTCTGTGTCATCAATTTCAATTGGAGAAGAAGAAATTAAGGCAGCGATAGCAGACATCATTCCGATACGATGATCTCCGTATGAGTGTAAATTAGCTCCACTCAGCTTTGTTGGTCCGTGAATAATCATCCCATCATCTGTTGCTTCAATATCAGCTCCAAGCTTTTGAAGCTCATTAACTACAGCGGTAATACGGTCTGTTTCTTTTACTTTTAGTTCTTCTGCATCACGAATAATTGTAGTGCCACTAGCTTGCGTAGCCAATAATGCGATAATAGGAATTTCGTCGATGAGACGGGGAATTATATCTCCCTCAATTGTAGTGGCTTGAAGGCTAGAATTGCGAATGGTTATTGTAGCGGTCGGTTCAGCAGCCATTTTGTCATCGAGCTCAACTGACATATCGGCACCCATTTGCTCTAACACATCAATAATACCTGCTCTGGTAGGATTTACCCCTACATTTTTCATGACAATTTCGCTATTTGGAACTATTGCACCTGCAACCAAGAAAAAGGCAGCTGAAGATATATCACCTGGTACATTTACATGTGTAGCTTGAAGCTGTTGTCCACCTTCGAATCTAATAATACCTTCCTCTACTTCTATTG